>JAQTTZ010000043.1 GCA_028710485.1 Bacteriovorax sp.
CTCTTTTTCCATTCAAAACTTCGGAAAGTGATCCCAGACCAATGTCTAAATCACGGGCCAGGGCACGAAGAGAATACGTGGCATTGCGCTTTTGCCTTAATTCGAATTCTTCTTTTAATAGTTGGAGGAAGGTCTGTTTCATTTTGTCTTTATATACCTTTAAAAAATCAAAGTCAACGAAACGGAACAAAACGTTCCGCTTCGATCAATTCGGAACACTTTGTTCCGACTATCACTTGCCGATTATTTTTTTAGTTTGTAAAACAACTTTAAGTGATTCGATATCCGATTCATTAAAAACATTTTTAGGAGATTTTATGAAAAAGTTAATGTTATCTGCAATCGTTACGATGTTTATGTCAATGGCAACTCAAGCTGCTGACACCCTTATTCCGGCCTGGGCCTGTAATTTAAATTTCAAAGGTCAAGCTCAAGGTTTTCAAGTTATCTTAGGAAAATTTGATGCTAATGCTGTAGGGACACTTACTTGTGTCAGTCCATTCGCAGAAGTAAAGAAAATCCCAGTGCGCATTAATATGTCGACAAAAATTCTGGCACCAAGAATTGCTCTTGGTAAATTTGATATTTACGGAGAAGCAGCTCAAATTGCCCTTTTCTCAAATGAGCCAGAAGATCTTTTAGGATCGTATATAGTTGCTGTTGGTCAAGGAGCTCTAGTCGCAGGAGCAGGCGTAATGACTGCAGTACATGCAACTATTCCTCACTTAACAATGCAAGTTTCAGTTCAGTTCGTAAGAGGTTTTGGCCTGAATGTTGGTGTCACAAAAATGACTCTTGAAGAAATTAAATAGCTACAAGTTCAGGTTCAAGATGCCTCCGATATAAACTCGGGGGCTTTTTTCATGTTGGTGGACTCTCGCAACTGATTAGAAGCATTGTTAAAGGTGTATATTGTTAAATATCTCGCTAAAGGTTAACTAAAACAGTCCGATTATATATGAGAACCTAAATTGTTTTTAAATAATCTGGAGACTCATGAAAAAATTTATATTTGCAACATCCTGTGCTTTGCTGGTCGCCTCCTGCTCGACTTATGTTACGAAAGAAACTTCGCCAAAGACAGTCATGCTAAAAAATGAAGAAATCGCTAGAGACGTTGCCTCTGGTCGCATGAGTGAAGGTGAAGAGGTCCATGAATTTTCCACACAAGAGGAAATAAAGGAATTCCTCGATCAGAACAATTGTGTGATTAAGGCCCTGGATTCAAAAACGGGTGATTTGGTCTACACGAGAAACTTAAATCAGGAAATCATAGAGGGGCAACCGAAGAAGTCGTTTAGATTCATGACAAAAACCTATATTGAAGAAACTGAGGATTTTGAAGGCGATAGCTTTGCCAATATTTTTGTAACTCAACCATTGAAAGATGCTTGGGGGGGCGAAGAAATTCGGATCGCTTTTAATTTCGATAAGCAGCCTGAAAATTTTAAGCGTCCATTATTTAATAGTCTTTATATTAATAATTCGCCCGATACTTTCAGAGAAAATTCTAAAGTCTGGAATAGTTTACCGACTCTGGTAGGAACTGATTTTGTATTTAAGTTGACACATTCTCAACGTAAGTACGCATTTCGATGTGATGCGAAGTAGGAAAATATCCAATTTTATTTTATAAGAAGAGGGCCTAGGCCCTCTTCTTATTTTCACTATTTATTTCACTATTTTTGTTTTTGAAAGACTTTTAGCAATTTCTACTTCTTTGCCACCACAAGCAGGATGTCCAAAACCCCCCGCACTCTTACCTTCTTTGATATCGAAAATAATTTGGTCATTTTTATCGGAACTAACACCAGCAGGAACATAATCAAGTGAAAGATTTTCTCTTAATCTCCATGCGATGTTGTGATCGGCACAAGACGTGTCTCCACTGACTCCTAGAGCGCCAACAAGTACACCTTTAGCAGTATAGAGAGCAAGTCCTCCACCAAATACATTGACTCCACCAATTCTCTTTCCATTCATTGGATCTTTGGCCGTTCCAAATCTGGTACTCTCACCTTCGTACGCAACCTTAGTGTCGACGGGATTACTTTCTTGGAGTCCAAATAAACTTGCCCCAGGTTGAACTGCTGAATATAAATTGGCAGTCGATAGAGCAAGGCCTTTTAAACTAAAAGCATTAGCGGTATTGGCCTTTTGTGCAGAAATCACGCGGCTTCCTGGCCATTGAGAATCATTTTTTTCCCCTGAAAAAGCAACGGCACAAACTACACCAGAACGATCAACAATTGTCCCCCACATATCAAGGTTGAGTCCACCATTAGCTTCTTTTCTTGCTTCTAGCAAAGCTTTCTGAAGCGCTGTATGATTAGGCAAAAGCGAACAAGAGTCTTTAGCAGCAGCAACACCTGAAGCTAAGGCTAGAGAAAAAATGAGAGATTTGAAGTACATACGGTCTCCTTTTAAATTAGTAAAAAATCATGTTTCACTTTTTAATATCAGCACACTGACATTTCAAGGAAAATCGTTATGAGATTTAAAGATACAATAGGAATTAGTTATTATTTGAGAAAAACTGAACTTATTTTACGCCAAAAAATTGATCGGGTTTTAGAACACTTAGAACTAACTGTCCCGAAGTATTCAGTTCTTGCGATACTGGAAGAAGAAGACAATAAACTGACCAATGCTGAACTTGCAAGAAGGGCATCTGTCACCCCACAAACCATGAATCGTTTATTGCATGCAATGGAAAATGACGGTCTGGTTAAAAGCAAAAATGACAAAGCAAATGAATTGAAAATTTTCTACACCCTCACCAAAAAAGCTCATAAAGTCGTGTGCAGTGCTCACACTGAAGTCAACCGCATTGAAACTCTAATGCTAGAGGGACTTTCCCAAAAAGAGGTCTCTGGTTTTATGTGCCAACTTGAAAAAATGAATCTAAAGCTTGAAGAAAAAAAGTAGACTCAATTATTCCATCTGCTCCCACCGAGACAAAAACCTAAGCTTAAGCAAGCTATCCGATCTGTGTAATTGTTTAGTAATTTAGATTTAGCAAGTTCTAGCTCACGAGACTTCCTGTTCGATACCATGTCAGATGACTCTCAAGATTCTAAGATCAGTTTTCCTTTTGATAATGATTGGCTGATGAGTGACAGAATTCTTAGCAGCGTAATGGATCATGTCTATACCGTTTTCAAATCGCCTCGCCATCATATAATGCCAGTCCTTAAGCGAAATAGTCAAAGTATCAATCCTAATAAGTTTTTAATTCTCCGCGAAGCGATTGAGAAATCTCTAAAAGCAATGGT
This sequence comes from Bacteriovorax sp., assembly GCA_028710485.1. Taxonomy (GTDB): domain Bacteria; phylum Bdellovibrionota; class Bacteriovoracia; order Bacteriovoracales; family Bacteriovoracaceae; genus Bacteriovorax. The sequence goes on from JAQTTZ010000043.1 coordinate 3,276, forward strand.
GGGTAAAGATTTAAGTTCGAAAGGTGCATACCAGATTGCCCTTCAGGTTGAAAAAGCAGCGGTAGCTGCTAAAAAACTCAAGTGGAATATTGATTATGGGCCAAAAATATCTGGATTCTTGGGGGAAGCTGAGAATCATGAGCAATTCTTGCACGCAATACGAGTCATTCTCAATAAGTTTTCCCCGAATAAAATTTATCAAGTCCCTTATGTCGCTGGATATGACGTGGCCGGGAAAATGATTTATATTGACCGTTCAGTTGCTAAGGCACAGTACTCAGGATTCACTTCGGATGATTTTCTGGTCATTCATGAGGTTATGGAAAAATCTCTACTGATGCAAAATATCGGACTTCATTACCAAGAAGCTCATCAATGTGCACTTCGGGCAGAAAAAGCGACAGTAGATATCTCTGGTAATAACTGGGATCTCTATGATCACCTCATGCAGGGATATATTGACTTTATCTATCGGCTTCCTGAATTCGTGCCACCTCAACTAGATTTGACCCCTTATCGAGATGAGGATGACTCTGACTACGTCATCCGGATTGAAGAACTTCAGAAGTCTCATCGATAGGGATTAGAAGCTGAAAGAATCAAATTAAGATTTTTTTCAACAAAAAAATCTTGAGCAGGTGCAGGTGTTGAAGAAATATCACCTGGACTAAGCCCCTGATCATTAAGCCAGTTGGTTAAAACCGATAGTGCTTTTTCAACATCATTGCTATTTTTTAATTCCGCTTCAAGTTCGTAAGATTCGATTAGACCAGATGTCGTGGCCCCAACAAACATAATAAACTCTAATCCTTTTTCCTTAATTTTTACTTTATAACGATTTTTATGATTCATTTGGGATGAGTAATAAGCTTTTTCTTCGGTACAAAGGGAACAGAGTTTAGTCGCTTTTCTTAAAAGTTTTAATTTAAATAATTGATCACTTATTTTTGTGGCAGTATTAAGGGCCAACGGATTTAAATCTGTTAATTCACGATGAAAATCAATAATGTCATTATATATTTTTTGGGTATCATAAGGATCTTCATCAATTGAAATAGACTGGGATTCTTTGGCAGTTATTGATCCTAAACCTTTAAGCGAGTGGGATTTTTGAATTTGCCATTTTGAGTCTTGAAAGCGCAGTTTAATCGGGTCTGAAAGATTTTTTAAAATAAAGTGATGACTCTCAAAAATATCAAAATAAAGATCGGTTCTCGTGGTCTCCTCTGCTTGGAAATGGTCGATGAAAAGCGTTTTAAACTTTTGGAAACCAATTTGAGTGAGGGGAATTTTTAACTCATACTCGGTTTTAATGGACTCACTGCTGGCAAAAAGAACGGTGGAGAAAAGAAGAATAATTAGTGTGGATAAATTCTTAAACATTTAGGAATGTTGCACCTTTTAGCGAACTAAGTCATCATAGTATTTTTTAGGATTTGGTTAAAAAGCGTGGTTTTGTGGTCTCAAATCTACTATCGTTCTATTATAGCATGAATAAGAATATCGATAATGCAAAAGAAAATTCATTTCAAGATTATATGATGTTTGAATGCAGGATATATTCTTTCATTGCTCTTGAGTTCCACTATTTTTTTTTCCATCCTTAGTAATTGAAAGTGTTTATCTTGAGTATTGTAAGAGTGTCGTGCACTTAGAATTTTTTTGCTGCATCTCTAGAGCATCCGTTAAAGACTTGCCCATCTTTCGTCGTAATTTATGTATCAAAACCTTCACATAATTCAATTTCTTTTATTGGGGTAGAATTCATCTGTACCGATTTCTTCGTAATCTTTCCAATGACAACATCTGTCAAAATTTTTAATCGAGTAGTACAATTAAAGATCCAAGTTTAATATTACTTATCGCAACCAAGCTGTTGCTTGAGCGAAGGCAAATCTTTTCTTATAATTTGAATTGCCACTGAGTCAAGCTTTTGTCTGTAGCTATCCAAGACTTGTCTTTCTTTCGAGTCTGGCATCACTGACCCACTTTCGACATCAACATCCACAATAACGTCTGTTAGTTTTTGAATAAACAAAGTCTTATTTTCTATTGTACAGATGTTTGCTGAAATATAATCATTCCATCTTGAAATAGATTCAGTCTCATTTCCCACTTGAACTTCTGCGCTTACTGACAAAGAAATTGCAAAAAAAGCTAGAGTAACTGACATAATACATTTCATAAATTCTCCCTATTCTAAATGGGTTTCAAACTAACAGTCATTAATAATGATGCGTCTTTTGTAACATACCTAAAAATTTTATATTGAATTCTATAAATTTTCAGATCAGTTCACTAACCACTATTCAGCGCTAATATCAATTGTGCACGAAGTGCGATCAGCAGCAGTGCCATCGGTGACGCCCTTAACCGCTTGCGAGCAGCGGATGGATTTTGCGCTTACAAAAACTTTCCCCATACCATTATCCGACGGAGCTCCATGAGCAATGAGAAGTCTAAAAACCGATTTCGCTTTTTTTCCAGATAATACCAGGCTCGCACCTTCTTCTTCATTGGCCAAAATATCAGTCATATTGCAATCATAGGCCTTAGAAATATTTGAATACTCACACTCAACATTATCTAAACTGACATGCACTTGAGACATGAATTGTTCTGATGAAGCACCAGCTTTTAACAAAGTACTGAAAACTTTCAAATCTTTAGAGCCAGCAAAAACAGTTGATGAAACTGTCAAAATCGCAAAAAACGTCACTATTTTTTTCATGCTACTTCTCCGTTAGTATCCCGTTTTGTTGTGGGATCACATATTCTAAAATTGTTGTTAGAGAAGCTTAACATGATGTAATTTTTTTTAGCGAGTTTGAAATATTTACAAAAGAGCGTGTCTAAAAACTAGACAATCAAACCGAATTTGCTAGCGTTTTAATTTGCAATGTTCACCTGATAAGGTTTAGAGGTTTTTTGCGATTCCGATAACGTGGAATAACGAGCTTGAAGCTCAATGAATCTAAGGCCCGGCAGATAGATATGATGCTCTAATTAACAAAATAAATTGAACTTAAGCATAGTGATTTTCGTAGCTCTGTTTTAAAAAAAGGGATGATCAAGTAGTCGTTGATCATCCCTTCTAAAATTCCTAATTCTACTAAATGGACTAGTCGTTGATTGGACTAATATTTCCAGCACCATCAACATAAAAACTTCTAGCTCCAGAGTTTTGGTTGAAAACTCCCTTCGCTACGTATGACACTTGAATAATTGCAGAGGCCAATGGGTCCTGAAGGGTCCCAACATTGCTAATACCAATCAACTCAGAAGAGGCATCAAAGTTTGATCCCCATGACGCGTAGATATTGCTGGCTTGAACTTTTAAATTAGTAATGTATCTTCCTTTGCTGTTATAAGTGCCGTTGTATTGATAGAAAATAGTATAGGTAAATCCGATAACTTCCATATCAAGAGCATTATTAAATGAGATGCGGTAACTTACCATTTTAGGTAGTGACCAATTTTCCATTTGATTTAAAACAACATTAGTTCCTTCGATATTTGGAATAACACTTACCGCTGGTGCCAATTTAGTTGTCACTACCGGACGGCCTTGCTCGATAATTGGCCAGATTTTTTGTCCCAGTGCCAATAGGCTATCGATCACCATGATGACATCGCCAATTGGATTGAGCGTAGGTAGAAACATTGGTAGGGCCTCAACGGTCTCAATTTCGTGAATCTTCACATCGGTAATAGTTAAGGCCTTGCGATTTTGCAAATCTTTAGCTTGTACCATTGAATCTGTTGCTGCAAAACTAGGGACGCTAGCAAGCAAAAAAAGAGTAATAAGACATAATTTAATCATTTAATTTCTCCCTGAAATTGATGTTCTTACTGAATGACTAGTGACAATAAAAATTTATTAAAAACGATGTAAATTTAGGTAAAAATCTTAGACTTGACTATGAAAAAATAAAATATATGCCCTTTCTCAATGGAAAGCGCGATTACTAACTCGGGAGATTCTCCTCGTTCATGTTTGAATCGCAGCATTCTTTTGACATTCATCTTTATAAATCAATCACATAATTCATCTTTAAAAAAAAACCGGCCCTCCCTATATTATTTACAAAAAATCACCTCTTTTTTTTGACTCTGATAATATTTCCAGGAAATAGGTCCTGAAGCCGTTAATGGGAGCCTTCGATGAAAAAATATTTATTGGCCTGTACGCTAGTAGCGACTACTTTGAGTTCCAATGCGGCATCAACGCTTGATGGGGAATATATAATCAATGGACTAAGTTCACTGAAGGGTGATTTCACAGGTCGTGCTTGGGTTCATAATGGAGTTGTTCAACGTCTCGTTAAGTGGAAGGAATACACCTACAAAAATAATAATATCGAATCAATCTGGACTGGGACTGTAAGCTCAAATAGTTTTGATTTCACTCTCGCTCTTTCCAACGTTATCACTAGTTTTGAATCCTACGCTCCAACTGAAGCTGAATTTAAAATTCCGGTAAAGATTTCTCTTCCCGTTACCTCTCTTTCTTCAGAATTTTCTTTTGATCTTGCTGAAGATGGAACAACTAAAGAAAGATGGACGCGTACAAAAGACGCCGGTAATGAACCTCTATGGGTTGATCTAAGAAAAAATGTTTTAGGTGTTGGTGATAAACATCTGATTGTTACTGCGATTTCAAAATTAGCTGGTCTTTATCAAGTTATTGACATGTACCGCGATCTTCCAATGATGCAACCATATCAGTCGCGCTCTGAATTTCAAAACGCTAATCAGTATTTCGTTGATGACAAAACAGATGCTGATTTTTATATGAACAATCCTGCGATTTTAAGAATCACTAATAAAACGATTAATCCGCTCTCTCTGGCCGAAGCTGAAATGAGAAGAAATGCCTACGGCCATACTCTTGCTTACAAAGCGAAGTTCTTGGAAGATGAAACATTAAAAAATAATCTTAATGAGGCCGGATCTCTTGAATGCGCGATTGTCGATGACAATGGAAATAAAATAGGTCGCATAACAGAAAACGACTCTGCACTATGGACTTCAATGTACGGATGGGCAGAAGTCATGCGCTATCAAACAACTAAAGATCCAGAGGCACTCGCCAATTTTAAACGGGTGCTTGATGGAGTTTTAACTCTACTGGAAATTCCAGGAGACACTAATCAATTCGCCAGAACTCTTGCCATCTCACCTCTTGAAGAAAATTTGGGAGAAGGATGGATACAAGGAACAGGAAAATACTCTCACTTAAAGTGGCGCCAGGGTGGAAACAACGATATGGCCAAAGGGATTTTTATGACCTTGGCACTTGCTCATAAAGTAATAGGTAACGATGAAGTTGAACTTATTCAAAGAATAAAAAAAGCCGCGAAGACTCTCGCACTTCCCACTGCGATTGCGGAGCGAAAGTTTAACTTAGGAATCGCTAAAGGGATCGACGCACTTTGGAATCAAGATGAAAAAAGCTTTCATGATTTTTATAGTCGTGTAGTCAATCTCGGAACTGTCTTAGGTGATATTACAGGAATTGAAGCTGGAATTTATTATGGTGGGATTGCCGACTGGTCGGGAATTCATCTCACGATGATTTCAAATCTCTCTCAATTAATTGTCTCACAAGAATTACAAAAAGTTTTTCCCGGACATAAAGCAAAAAAGGCACAAAGTTCAGCTGAGGCAAAAATTTTGGATATGGCCCATGCCTATAAAAATGCTCACCGGGATTTCTTAACTTTAATCGCTTATGTCTTTTCTCCTAAAGCACGCGAGGATCAGGAATTTAGTCAGCTTGCTCATGAAGCTTTATGGACACTAAGAGAAGTTCCTGCGCCGCGATTTGTGGGAAGTGCGACTGCTGATTTAAGAAAGCAGCCTAATTGGAGTATGTCAGCCTGGCCTCGCCTGCCGTGGAAGGCCCTCCAAGGATTTAGAAAATTAAAAGATAATCCAAACGTAGCGGACTTAATTGAAGGTGCTTACGCCTATCCCAATTTTGAAAGTATTGCGTGGTCATCAACTTATATGTGGAAAGATATTCCTTTCAATATATATTATGGCTCAAATAAAAATGTGAAGCCGTTTTCCTCGGATTACTTAATGCTTTATTGGGCAAGTCGAAGTGCTGGGCTACTCACTGAAGCTGATTAAACTTCTCCGAAGCGAAAACTTGAAACAGTCATTCCATGCATAAGTCCTTCTTCATGATAAATCATCACGCCCTTTTCATTTTCAGCTGCACCAACGACAACGTGAAGAGGGATAAGATGATCTTCGTAGGGATGGGCGGCCCGCGCCGATGGAGCCTTGGTCCATTCCAGCAAATGTTGATGACGTTCTTCTTTAGGCAAATCAATCAAAGTTTTTCCAAGCCAGACATCAAATTGTTTTGAAGCAATATTTGCGGCTTCACCTCGACCAAATTCGCGCAAATTATGATAAGACAATCCACTTCCAATAATAAGAATTCCCTCTTCCCTTAAAGGAGCGAGTGCCTTTCCTAATTGATAATGTGTTTCAGGATCATAATTTTTTTTAAGAGATAGCTGGACGACTGGAACATCAGCTTCAGGATACATAATGACGAGTGGAACAAATGTTCCGTGATCAAATCCGCGCGACTGATCTAACTCCATAGGAAAACCTGCACCTTCTATTAAAGCTTTCGTCCTAGCAACTAATTCCAAATCTCCTGGTGCTGGATATTTTACGTGATAAGTATGTTCAGGAAATCCTCCGTAATCATAAAGCATAGGAGGATTGGGATTGGCCATGAGGGTGAAACTCTCTTCTTCCCAGTGTCCTGAGATCATAAGAATTGCTTTGGGCCTTCCTACTTCTTTAGCAATACTTATGAGTGAAGCTTCGAGCTTATCAAAATAGGGCATTTCCTTTTTCAACCAAGGCCATGGTCCTCCACCGTGAGAGATAAAATAAGTGGGTAATTTTTTTGTTGTCAAGGCGATCGTCCTTTTTTTAAATTCATTTTTATAATTATCGGGCAATGATCACTTGGAAGATAGGGCCGCTCAATTTTATTAAAAGGCAGTGAAATTCGGTCACCATATTCGTTTTGATAAAGGTAGATGTCGGAAGACGCCAGTTCGACAAGATCCAGATACTTTTTTTCTATCAGGATAAAATCTAAATGCTGTAACTTAGTTTCGAGATAATTGGTAGTGAAAGTTCCAACGCTCACGTAATTTTCTTTGTATTTTTCTTTCACAAAGTCAAAAAAATCTTTTTTATGCAACGGATGAAATTCGGGTTCCAGATTAAAGTTAGCATTCATGTCTCCTAAAATTAAGATGGGACATGAATACTTAAGAGCGAGATCAGTGTGAATTTCACTGAGTAAAGAAACTTCCAACTCTCGCAAGCTGTAAGTGTTTAAGCGTTTCTCGTCAAGGCGCTTGCTTTTTAAATGTGCACCTAATAAAACCAAAATGGGATGATTATTTTTTTTAATGACTAAGGAGCTGAGGTTTCTCGAAGCAAGACTTCCATTTTTCATTCTCCAATGACTATAGCTGGAAATGTCGTAATCAATTCCCTTTCTGATTAAAAAACCAACATAGATAGATCTATTTGAATTACTTTCTTCCAGAACTACTTCGTATTGGTCATTTAAAAAATGGGTATTGAAATTAACTAAACTTGTTTCTGAAATGACTTCTTGTAAGCAATAAATATCGGCATCAATTGTTTGGATTATTTTAGCCAAATCCAAAACCTTGCTAAGAGTTTTATTTTTTTGATTTAAAGAGATCGAAAGAAGTTGCCAATCTTTTTCTGGCATTTCGCTAAAATCTTCTCCCTCGTGCCTGTCCAGACCGATGTAGAGATTTTCTAAATTATAAGAGCAAATTTTAATACTATTCTCTTTTTTATATAAACTAATTCTATCATAAAAATGACTCTTTTTATTTATTTTTAAAAGGGAATATCGCTAATAGTTTCAATGCTTTTTGATCAAACTAATTTCTAAACAGAAGGCCGGCCCCATAGCCAACATTAATCCTAAAGTATTAGGTGCGAGATCTGCGGTATCAATGGTTTGTTCAAGAACATGTAAAACGGAAGCAGCAGAAGTGTTTCCTCTGGTTTTTAAACTATTCCAGCTCAAGGCAAATTTATCTTTGTCGTGATTAAGTGTTTCACTTAAGGCCTCCAGAATATCAGCTCCTCCCGGATGAGCTACAAAAAAATTAATATCACTTCTCGTAAGTTTATTTTTACTTAAAAATTCATCAATATTTTTTCCAACCTTGTCTTTAACCAAAGCAGGTATTTCATTTGAAAGAACGATTTGAAATCCATTTTCAACCATATCCCATCCCATTACGCGTTCAGTATCAGGATAAAAAATACTTTCTGTCGATAGTATTTCAAAATTAGAAGTAGCGGCCAATGGGTGATCTTCACCAACCATTAAAACAGCTCCTGAACCGTCACCAAAGAGAGAGGTGCCAATAATATTGGCAATACTGCTCTCTTCAAACTGAAATGTGAGCGAACACAATTCTGTCACCATTAAAATCGCGGCTTTTTCGGGATGACCCAAAAGATAATCATTCACTCGATTAACTCCGGCCACTCCTGCTAAACATCCAAGTCCAAAAATTGGGAGTCTTTTTGTATTTGGAGAAAACGGGAATTGATTCATCATCAAGGCCTCTAGGCTCGGAACCGCGAGTCCGGTAGTCGTCGCACTCGCAATCAGTCCAATATCAGCAATATCTATTTTTGATTCGTCCAAAAGTTTTTTTATATTTTCAGTCTGCAGGCGAAGAGCTTCTGCTTTCCATATAATATTTCTTTTCCCCATATCTTTAAGATCGCGGTAATAATTAAGCGGTAAAGTGAGATGTCTGCTTTCAACTGCAGTACTCTCAGTAAATTGTTCTATGAAGGAAGATTTCTCTGGCCACATTTTAATCAGAAGATTTTTTATCTCTTTTTGTGGAACAAGTTGTTCAGGACAGGACGTAACTGCTTTGATGATAAAAGACATTGAATACCTCTTGCTAAAAAAAGTTGTGTGCCAACTAATGTGAAAAACCACGTACTCTTAGAGTTAAGTCAACCAGGTCCGCTCCTAGCTTCTCAATAGATTTTTTAATGACTTCATTTTTTAAAATTCCGTATTCGTCAAAAGCTTCAGCTGCTTTTGGGACACAAATTTGTTCAGGCATGACGAGGACGTTGATATTTTCAAGCATTGATCTAGCGTGGACCAAACCTCTAAGACCTCCAAGACTTCCCGGAGAAGCACTTATCAAACCTGCAACTTTACCATCAAAACACTGGAGTGGTGTCTCACCTTTTTCAGGGCGAGATACCCAGTCAATAGTGTTTTTGAAAACACCTGACATAGAGCTATTATATTCAGGGAGTGCCAGCAATAAGGCGTGATGTGTTTTAAAGAGTTCTTTCAATTTTTTGCCATTGCTTGGAATCCCCTCTTTTGCTTCCAGATCTCCATCAAAAAGAGGAAGAGGAAAATCTCGAAGATCAATTACAGTGACCTCGGCACCTGCTTCTCTTGCTCCAAAAACAGCTGCTTTAAGAATTTTTTTATTATAAGATTCAGTTCGAGTACTTCCAGCAAATGCGATAATTTTATTCATATCTTTACTGTCTCCATAAAGTTCCCGAGGTAAAGGTAACAAGACCTTCAAAGCTTTATAAATATATAAATCACATAGTTCTTATAACCAAAAATTATATCTTTCTTTTTTACTATTCTCTCTTATGGCCTTTTTCGGAGTTATTTGAGAGTTACAGAGTTACAATGAAAAAAAGCATGCCAAGGATTAATTATGCGAATTGAAAAGGATAGTCTTGGACAACTAGAAATTGCAGATGATGCTTACTATGGAATCCAATCTTACAGAGCTTCACAAAATTTTCAAATTAGTGAAACACAAGTTCATCCATTAATGATCAAGAGTTATTTGCTTTTAAAAAAAGCAGCGGCCATTGCCAATGAAAAAGTGGGCGTTTTAGAACCCAAAAAAGCTCGCGCCATAATATCAGCGGTTGATGAATTAATAAATATTGATACTCATAAAGATAGTTCAAAATATTTTATCATCGACGCTTTTCAGGCCGGTGCAGGTACATCTCAAAATATGAATGCCAATGAAGTTATTGCCAATAAGGCCCAGGAGCTTCTTGGAAAAAAACTTGGGAGTTATGATGAAATTAATCCCAATGATCATGTAAATATGTCTCAAAGTACTAATGACTCCTATCCAACAGTAATGCGACTTGCGACTCTGGCATTATCTAATCAGCTAATCACTGAATTAGAATATTTTTCAAATTCACTGGGCGTCAAAGCACAAGAGTTTGATCATATTTTAAAGGCCGGTAGAACGCATCTTCAAGATGCTGTTCCTATTCGTTTGGGACAAGAATTTGGCGCCTATAAATATACCGTTGATCAGTTAATAAAACTGCTCAATGAGGCCCAGGCATCTTTGCGCGTCTTAGGAATAGGAGGCTCTGCTGTTGGGACAGGAATTAATGTGCCCAAAGGTTATCGCGATACTATTATTCTTGAATTGAGAACTCTGTTTCAAGATGACAAATTAACAATTGCTCCCAACTTGATAGCGGCCATGCAGTCGCAACTGCCGATGATGATTTACTCTAATGCTCTAAGGGCCTCGGCCCTTGAACTCACTCGCATAATGAATGATTTGCGTTTGTTAAGCTCTGGTCCCAGTACAGGACTCGCTGAAATAATCCTCCCATCAAGCCAGCCAGGCTCCAGTATTATGCCCGGTAAAATAAATCCATCGTTACTCGAAATGGGAAATCAAGTTTTTTTCAAAGTCATTGGAAATGATAATGCAATGGCCTTTGCCATTCAAGCAGGCCAACTTGAACTCAATGTAATGATGCCACTTATGGCCCAGCTCTCACTTGAATCAACACATATTATGAAAAATGCACTTCACTCTATTCGTGAGAGATGTATTGATGGAATTAAAGCTAACGATAAACAATGTGAAAAATACCTGGGCCTTACTTCTCAAATAGCAACAGCACTAAGTCCGTTAATTGGTTATGCCAAGGCAGCAGAACTTGCGAAAGTTGCCTTGAGTGAAAATAAATCAATTATTGAATTGATTAAAGAAAAAAAGATTTTAACGGACGAGCAGTTTAAAAAACTTTTAAATTTAAGAGAGATGACTGATGCAAAATAGTTATTAAAAATCGATAGAGTAATTTGCTGCAAGTCCACGATCTGTTGGGATTACTAAAAAGACGGAAGTATTATTCTGTTTTATTTCTTCCCGCTTTTTTTGAGCGTAATAGAGACCCACCCCATACATTGATCCAATGGTTGCACCTGCGATTACATCTTGAAGATAGTGAGCATTATCATTCAACCGACTGAACCCCACAAAAGCGGCCATGGCATTGGCCGCTATTCCCCAAGGCAAAGAATGCTCCATCATAACGACTGAGGAAAAAGCAAAAGCGGTCGTTGAATGTCCCGAGGGAAAAGAGTGGTCAGATCCATTAGGTCTTTTTTCGTGAACAGCTATTTTAGTTATATCTGCCACAGCTCCCGCATAAAGCGTTGCCTTGGTCATGAGAATAGTCCTATCCAATGATTTTTCATTTTTATTAAAAAGATAATCACCACCCATAAAAAGAACGTAGCCAATATTGGGAGTAACTTGTCCTAAAAAATCACCAACTTTGGAACTCTTTCCCAAGGGTCTTTTGTCTGCAATATTTTTTTGTAATTTTTTGGCATCATTTTTTAAAAGTAAAGTTAAAATGGTTAATCCGCCACCAACTTCAAAAATGGTTAAAGCATCAGTAGTAAATGGAGAGACTACGTCTTGTTTTGCATTTTCCCAAAATTCAGATGAAGAGGCCTGGAAAGAAATTAGAAGAAAAAGTACGATAAAAAAAGAAGATCGCAACATAACTACTCGTTGTTCTCGGTTAACATAAAAATTATTATAAAAATTAAGCAAACTTTTCATAGAGAAAGGCCGCAAATATAAGAATAGCAGAACAACTTAATACCAAGACAGCCGCTGCTGCGCAATCTTTGGCCCTGCCAATTTGGGAATGGTAATTGGGATGCAATAAATCGAGCATATATTCCAGTGAAGTGTTTATTAATTCTGCAGCTAACGTCGCACCAATGACTAAAATAATAATGGCCCACCACTGAAGTGATGCCTTTAAAAAAATCAAAGAAACAATTACTATAAAAGTAATCACAATTTGTGCGCGAAAACTTCTCTCACTCAGCCAGGCACTCTTTAAACCTTGAAGGGCAAAGATTAATCGTTTATAGAGGTTTTGATTTTTCATCCATTTAGACTAACAAATTTTCTTTGGAAGTTGCAAACAAACTGCTAAACTTCTACATTATGATTCAATGGAATAAGTACCTAAACTTGGCCTCTCCTAAAAATATTAAAATTTTACTATGGCCTGCAGGTGCCTTCTTTTTTCTAGCGCTATTTATCAAATTTACGGCAGAGGTATTCGAAGATAACAAAGTTCAAAATATTGATCAGTCCATTCTTTTGTACATTGGCTCCCATTTACGGCATAATTTTTTAAACGGATCTGCTGTAGATATTACTGCCTTAGGTTCACCGGCGCTTATTGCCATGGTGTCTTTGATTGCCATAGGAGTACTAGTGATCGCGAAAGACCTTATCGGTGCTCTTTATCTTTTTTTAGCTGTAAGCGGTGGAACTTTATGGATGAGTGTTCTTAAAAATTTCATGGCAAGACCCCGCCCCCAAATTATCAGTCATTTGGTTGAAGTTGAGGGGCTTTCCTATCCCAGCGGACACTCTTTAGTATCCACCGTTACTTATTTGGCCCTCGCTCTTCTGGTTTGCCGCCATATAAAATCCTACAAAATAATATCGCTCGTCCTCATAACTGCGATCCTTATTATTTCATTAATTGCTTTTTCAAGACTCTATCTTGGTGTTCATTATCCAAGCGATGTTCTGAGCGGAATGCTTTTTGGTATTTCGTGGGTTTTAATGTTAACGGCGCTTTTCAAAATACTTGCTCGAAAGCTTAAATTTTTTTCCAATCAGCACTTATCGTCAGAGGAACCAGCTCGTTAATATTAACCCCTAAAAGGCTTGGTTTCTCAATATTATGTTCACCTAGAACAAGATCAAATTTACCTTCTACGTGTAAAGTTCCATCTTTAAAATGGGCCGTAAACGGGATGTTTTTATAAAGATGTTTTGCTCCGGAAAAATCAATTTCCAAATCAGCTTTTAACACACCATTAGTGATTGAAGTTGGAGTCAAAATTTTAGCAACCACTAACGGATACTTTTCAGCTTTGGTAGTGTTGAGCATATTTAAATCGCGATTACTGTCTTTTGATTCAAAACTTTTAATTGGAGCAGCAACTAAAAAATCACATTTATCTGCCTTGCACTCCCCTTTGCCTTTAGCTCCAGTAGATTCACCGTCTGCTTTTTTGATCAAATAGGTAACCAGATAATTTATCTTCGAATTTTTAAGCTCATAATTTCCCATCAGCACTTCGGCCTGAAGCGATTGAGATATTAGAAATATAGGAAAAAAGAACACTAAACTTTTAAATTTCATAGTAACTCCTTTTAAAAATCAAAATACATTGTAAGACCTGCGGCCATAAAAGAAAGATAAGCGGCCGTGGCTATCCCGCCGTGGGCCTTAACCAGACCAGTTGACTCTTTTCCTTTGTTGGCATCTTCCTTGGCCAGATAACCCAAAATAGGAGTGATGGTCATCAGTGGGACATGAAGCCAAGCTAGAGCGCGATGGATTTCAGTTGATCCAGTATCTTTTATGCCTTCAGGCTTTGGAGCTGTCCAAGCAAAATAGGCGGTAGTCCAATACAGCAGGCCGGTCGTAATCCCCGCATATTTATGCACATTATTATCTTTAGCACTTTCCCCCAAAATTACAGTTGCAGTCATAGCGGCCATGGTGGCCAGACCCAATTTTTGGTGAAGTTGAAGTTTACTGTGACGCTCTTCCATTACTTTTAAAATTTGTGGATCAACTTTTAACTCTTCTTGCTTAAAAGTTAAGTCATTTAGTGATAAATCAGCATAACTGATTTGAGAATAAAGGAGTGTTAAATTTGCGATAAAAACTAAAAACAATTTTTTCATTATGAGGTCCCTATTTAACCATTTTAGTCGGAATACTTGGAATTGATTAGATGGCAGTTCATTCCAACTGGTAACAAACAAATTTTCTAATACAATTAAATCATAATACAAGCCCAAGGTAAAAAGCCATGAAAAACACTGCACTCTTGCTTACTTTTGCGTTACTTATCCCCTTATCTGCTTTTTGTGAAATCAATCCAAATGAAATCGTAAAAAAAGCAGACTTAAAAAGAGGTCTCGGAAATGTTTCGCACTCTTTTAATGTCACAATCACTGATCAAGATCATAAAAAAGAAGTTTATCATGTGGCCTTCAAAGATGTGAACAATTCACTAACAGAACAAACGGAACCAGAAAGAGCGCGTGGACGAAAAATTTTAATGCACGATTATGATATTTGGCTATTTACTCCCAATATAAAAAAAGCGTTAAGAATCTCTCTTGAACAAAAACTCACAGGTCAAGTTGCCAATGGTGATATTGCCCGCACTAATTATGCCGAAGATTATGAAGCTAAACTTCTAGGAATTGAAAAGATGGATAATATTGAAGTTTATCGGCTGGACCTGAAGGCCCGGAATAATAAAGTAACCTATGGTAAAATTGAATACTTCGTTGCCAAAAAAGACTTTAGTCCTGTTGAAGCAACATTTTTTGCTCTCTCTGGAAAACCACTTAAACGCGCAAATTTTTCAGAATTTAAACCAATTCAAGGAATGTCACGCGCTACAAAAATGGTGGTTCAAGACTATCTTCAAAAAGACAAAGTCTCGACAATGATCTTTTCTGATCACAACCCAGAAAAATTCAGCGAAAGTATTTTTAACAAAGAAAGGCTTGAATTTTGATTAATAAGAAATTTATCACTCATACTATTTTTATAGCGATGCTCTTAGTATTAACTACTAATGCCCAGGCTGAACTGTGGCGCTTTCAGACCAGAGGTTATTTATCGGCGCGACTATCTTCTTATATGGAAGAAAAATCTCGAAACTTTGGCCAACTGACTCGTGCCCAATTAGAGCAGAGTTCAGAATTTTCAACTAGTCTTTCCGCCCTAAACCAGCTTCGCTGGACAGGCAATACGATCAATACTGACTTAAGTACTAAGAGCACACCTGACAAAAAAGATAATTTTAATGCCTTTCTTGGAGAAAATTATATTAAGTACAAAAGTGAGAGCTGGGTGACTCAACTTGGGTATCAAGAAGTAGTATGGGGAGAGGCCTTCGGTTTTAATTACGCCGATATCATTAATCCCAAAGACCAGAGACAAACTTTTTTTAGTGATGCTTCAGAGGCGCGCTTACCTCTATTACTTTTTAATGGAAAATCTTTTTTTTCTAGTGGAGACCTGTCGGGATCATTGCAATTTCTCTATTCACCTGAGCCACGTTTTTCGAAAACTCTTCCTATCGATATATATGTTGGAAATCTTTTTCCACAAGGAAGCCTGACTGTCATAAAAGAGAAGACTCCACAAATTTTTAAGACATCTGAAATTGGTGGAAAAATATCGGCCAGTTATAGTGGATTTGATATGGCCCTTTTTTCTTTTTCTTATCTCGACCGGGATCCCCATTATAAACTATCGAGCGCTTCCCTCACAAATATTACTCTCCAAGAAGAACACACCAAAATCAAAAGTTCAGGAATATCTCTTGCAAAAACAATCTATGACTTTGTTTTAAGATCAGACATCGTCTACACCCAGGACAAGACTGTTAATTATTTTGAAAATTTACAGCTTAAAAATTTTTCTACCAATTCACTCAATACCCTTCTCAGTTTGGATACACCTACCTATAATGATTATTCCGGTGTCTTAATAGTGGCACGTTCTACCTTGAGCGATATAATGCTCAATTCTTTTAGACAAAAACAGGAACAGTATTTTATTGGCAAAGTCTCTAAAAATTTAGGAAGTGATAAAACATTAGAATTTTCTTATATCCATGAATTTGATCACTCAGGACATTCAGTGCAGACTTTTTTAAATTGGCCTATCAATAATGCTACCGATATTAAAATTGGTGGAGAATTTTATTTTGGGGATGATCAAAGTAATTTAAAAAAATTTAAAAACGTCAGTAGTGTATTTTTCTCAATAAAAAATTATTTTCAACTTTAAACTTTTACTCTCTTTAGGAATGATTATGACTGATACTATTTTAAACTTTGCAAATATTCATAAAATATTTGCTTCCGAAGGAATTGAATTTACCGCACTTCAAAATATTAATTTGCAAGTCAGAAAAGGTGAATTTATCGGACTCTCAGGTAAATCTGGAAGTGGTAAAACAACTCTTCTAAATGTTGCTGGATTAATTGATCCTCCATCTAAGGGTGATCTTTTTATAAAAAATATAAATATTAAAAATATTTCAGATAACCAACTCTCTCTTATCCGGGCACAAGAAATTGGTTATATTTTTCAAACCTTTAATTTATTGCCACTTTTGAGCGCGCTTGAAAATGTAGAGTATCCATTAATGCTTTTAAATATTAATGAAAAAGAGCGTCTTGAGAGATCTCATGCCGCTTTAAAAAAAGTTGGCCTTGAAAATTTCATTCATCGCCGTCCCTCACAATTGAGTGGAGGTCAGCGCCAAAGGGTGGCCTTTGCAAGGGCAATAGTAAAGAACCCCACTCTCATATTGGCCGATGAACCTACCGCCAATCTCGATACAAAAACTTCTGATGAAGTTTTTGAACTCCTTATGAGATTACAACAAGACTTAAAAGTAACAGTCATGCTTTGCAGTCACGATAACGATTTAATTTCAAGAACTCATCGTCAAATTACCATTATTGACGGTCAAATTGCGGGTGAGGTTACAAAATGAATACCATAATCTTAAAAAAAATGTTTAGTCGTATGAGATTTAAAATAGCTCTGCGTAATATTACTCGCCATCGTTTAAGAAGTTTACTTTCAATAAGTATGATTGCTGGTGCCGTTTGCTCTATTATCCTCTTTCACGGTCTTTCTGATTTCGTTTTGGAATCACTCAAACATATTGCGGCCGAAAATCAGTTTGGAAATATGCAAATTGCAAAAGATAAATATTGGGCCCCAGGTAAAGAAGGCCGAAAGTTGCGAATGTTTAACCTGGATGAACTTAAACAACTAAAAGAATTACACCCCGAAGTGATCAAAGTCAGTGGGCGTTTAAGCTTTTTTGGTCTTGTCAGTAATGGCGATTTATCCATCGGAGGGAAAGTTATTGGAGTAGACACTATTGGTGAACCTAATTTTACAAAAAGTATGAGAATTATGTCAGGGAAATTCTTTAACGATAATAATGCAAAAGAAGGGATGATTGGACAATTGCTCGCCAAGCAGATGAATGTGAAACCAGGAGACAATATTACGGTTTTAACCAATACAGTCGATGGCGTAATGAATGCCATGGATTTAACTGTCTCCGGAATTTTTTCAGCTGGTATCGATGAAATCGACTCACAAGTTATTTATATCCCTCTGGGCCTAACTCAAACCATTCTCGATACACCTAATGTTGATATTGCTGTTTTAAAATTTGCCAAGCTTGCTCAGTCTGAAACAAGTGCTCCTATCATCAACAGAGAACTAAAAGCGGGAAATACACTTTTAAGGGCCCGCACCTGGCAAGATCTCGCCGTTCTTTTTAGACAGTGTGAAAAATTCTATGCTGTTCAAAATCGCTTGATAGAAGCTATTCTTTTAGCTTTAATGTTTTTAGGAATTCTAAATTCGGTGAGCATGACGGTAGTAGAAAGAACTGGTGAAATTGGAACTTTACGTTCATTTGGTGAATCACGCTCCGACATCATCAGCCAATTTGTCTTAGAAAGTTTACTCTTAACTTTAGTAGGAACTATCGTGGGTTCAATCGGCTCATGGGCAATTATTCAAATTATTCATATCGCAAAAATTGCCACCGAAATGCCAGGAGTATCTGTGCCATTTACTTTGCATCTTAATTTTTTATTTTCTTCCGTCTTCTATGCAAGTTTTCTGGCGTTGGCGACTTCGGTTATTGCAACTTATATTCCTGCCAAAAGGGCCGCACATATGAATATCGTAGACGCTTTAAGGAAGAATATTTAATTCCGTAAGTATTCAGGTTCCAGCTCTCTCGACTTGAATAGGATTCAGTTTCTCTCCAATATCCAGAAGAAGAAAATATTTCTTCTTCTGGATATTTTATTTGATTATAAGAAAGCTCACCATCAGCTTTGTCTCTTTCTTCATTGGCCTTCAAAAGAAGGTCTGCCAAATCATTTGCCCATTTTTGCTCATAATCCTCATATACTTTTGTTAACTCTCTTTGCAAATGAGAATGGCAAGGAGCATGGACAACGTCGAAGTCACTATAAGAAGGCCAAAAATCATGAGATAATATTCTAGCATAATATGGAAGTACTTCATCAGCATGAAGAACATGTGATGAAAGCAATTCTGCTTTTATATTTTCTTCCCAAATAAGCAACCGCGAACTTGCTTGACGTGCAAATGAGACTAGTGTTGCTGGGGATAATGTGAGCATAAATTTTTGTTAAAAAAACTCTGAGCATCTTTTAAATGGTACGCATTGAATTTGATTTAATTCTACCGCGGTCGCTTTTAATCCTGCTCCATACTGAATCGGTGCTCCTGCACTCGCATGTGCTTGGTGATGACCACAATTGCATATTTTGTGCTCAACTTGATTTTCAACGATGTGTTTTTTAAATTTAATATCAATAACCTGATGCCGAGAAATATTTGCGACAGGCACCTTGCTAAGATCCCCCACACAGGCATTGCATTCAAGGGCCTGATGTAAAATAGTTTCATTAGGATTAGAAACCATTGCTAAAAAACTTCCAGCGTGACCTTGATGGCCACCAGGTTTTTTACCAGTTCCAGGTGCCTTTTTTTTCGGGCGATGTGGATCTTGAGATGGAGGAAGATGAGAATTGGCAGATGTCGCTTTTTTCTTTGGCATTGATAAAATCAAAACTTCAAAAAATTTGAACAATAAAGAATTAAATACCTGAACTTCAAGGACTCATCTGTTCGCGGAGAAGGAAGGTGTTTTTGTTTGAGGTTTTTTATGATTTCTTAAATCAGGGCGTAATATGTTTTGCAACTTAAAAAATGTAGGCTTGCTTAATTTATTGCGCTCGCAGTATAGCATTTTACTGAGGCCCGAGGTTTCGAATTTCTTAAAATGATTTTCCCAAAATGCCGCTGAATTTTTATCCATAAAAATCTCCCGCAAGGTTAAAGTTATTGATAGTATTTCAGGTTTCAAATAGAATGAAAGATGTGCTTTGTGGATCGATTACTGAAATACAGCTCGTATTGTAGGAGTTACATAGAAACTTTAAATTTTTTTATCCTTATTTCAGCATTAGTCTTTGTGAAAACTCATGAAAAGAGACTGTGTAGTAGTAAACAATAGAATATACAAACAACAAAAACACTACCCTTAAAATTACATCTAATCTTTCTCCTCTTTTTATTTCATTGCTCTCTCGATTTTTTTTTCTATCGATTGGAATTAATACAATCAATGAAATTAGAATACATTTTATTATGTTACCAAGGCCAAGGACCCAATCTCCATCATGCAAACTTCGTTCGGGGATAAAGACCTTGATAATTTCAAAGTGAAAACTAGAATTAAAAATACCTTTTGGGACATTTTGAAAAAAAAAGTATTGAAAAAAATGATCTAAAAACAAAGGTGCCAACATAACGAGTAAAAAAATAACTAAATTAATTTGATGAAAAATAAAAAAATAGTAATTAATTACGATTTTCCTCATTTTTTTAAATATTTTTTCCATATCATTTTATCCCTCAAAATCTCATTGCCTATACGATGATGCCGAGTCTATATTGGATTCATAAAAATTTACATCATAGGTTGGAATACCTTGGATGTTTAACCTCAAGCCATTTGGAAATTTTGTCTGACAAACAAGAACCTCTGATAATAGATCATCCACATAATCTAGTCCTCTTATTTTGGCGCTCGACTTATTAACAAAATTGTACTCACTACCATATGGAATACAGAAATTATTTTCATTTCGATGAAAGAGGCAAAAATAAATCTCTAATCCTTCTGCCTCACAAGAAGATTTTCCACAATTGTAAGTAAAAGCATTGTTGGTTTTAAAAGTTAAATCTTCAGGTAATACAAGTTGATTATCAATAGCTTGCTGAGTACGATGAAAAGATCTGCACAGTGGAGCAACGTTTATTTCCACTTTTTTATCGCCTGCCTCATGTAAATTAAACATATTAAAATGTAAGTTACTTAAAGGAGAATTAAACCCTCTGTTCGCAAGATAATCATAACTGTTATCCTTGAATAAATTATATGAACCTGGATACGTTGCATTTGCATTCGGTCCCTCAATAACTGCTCTTTTAGATGCAAACACCTCGTGCATATCAAAGTTATTTTCAGCTTTTGGATAATGGCTATACATATTAAAGGCAAGATCATCCTCTTGCACAATTGAAACTAATGAAATCGTATTAAGGTTAAACATCTCTGAATTTTCTATTGACCTAATATATTTATGTTCACCGGAAAAACTTTTTAAAGAATAAACACTATGAAAGGTTCCATTCGAAAGTGGTTTTTCCAACCTACTATCATCTCCGTCAGCATAATTTATATCAGTAAAAGGAGCTTTGCCGTCTAGTCTACTTGGTGAACGAAAATAGATATTATACATATCTCCACCACCAAAATTTGAAGCTGTATGAAAGAAATTTACATCTATCAGGGCCAGAAAAAGAGTGCTTGGATCTAAAGATTGAGATAAAGCAAAATTCTTAAATAATTTCTTCCCATAGTTTTCATCTAGAGTATCAATAGCTGTAACATCATTTTTAAAGAAATTAAGGAATTTATCTAATTCTAATTTTAAATTCCCAGTATTGTGATCACCGTTGCCCCAAGCAATTGAATTACCGGCCCCCCAAAGATACCGTGCCCCATATGTATCAGGTTTAACTATTTTCTTACCGTCTTCATAGGATATCTTTGTATTACTAAAAATACCTTCTCTAATTATATGATTAGCGTATGACAAATAATCAAGCTCTCTCTTTTCAGTTGGCTGTCCTTTATTTGTAATTGTTGAGAAACGTCCAAAATATTGGTCAAGGTCCCAAACCTTGAGCTGATCAATTTCGGTTAGATTTTTATCAGCATAATAGTCTGCAGCCCCTTCCATTAAATAACTCATTGAAGTTGTAGATGATGTAAATAAAGGGAGTCGCTTACGACATCCTACCGCATGATTCTGAATTATATGAAAAGCTTCATGCATAAGAGTATGCTGTAAGTATTCGTCATTATAACCAGGTTTTTCGAACTCTTTTATATTTATAAAAAAATAATTATCAGAAAAAAGAGGTGTTGCCCCTGGGGCTCCTTTTAAGACATTTTCATTATATGTCAGATAAATTTTTAATGGCCCATACTTTTGAGCAGGATATCCATTCAAAATAAAGGGATAATATTTTGAAGAACTTATTACATTTATAAGCCGATTTGATTTTAAAATATTATCATCGACCTCAAGAATCACAGATGCATTTGCATAAACTGGTGAGTAGTGTGCACCTCCCATCTCATCCGGAGGGCCAGAGCGATACTCGATTCTTGCACAAACGAGGGCATTTAACGTGTTAATTCCTAGGTTAGCCCAGCTAGTAGGAGAACTAAGTGATTCAGCATCGAATGCATCTTTAATAACTGGTTCAAATGACCGTTCGTTAGGAAATTCTAAGTTTATAGGATCATTCAACTCTTCACTTGAAACAATTTTAAAAATTGTTTTATTACTTGAATCTCGCCATTCGAGAAGAGAGACATCAATTGAGTTGGGACTTTCAATTGTGGGAGTTGTGATTTTTGTTCCATTAAGAGAAGAATTTGGATTATTTACAGTAAATGTACCTCCTGTATTTGGTGCTATAAATTGAGCTACTAAATTGGGTATAACTACATTTATATTAATTTTTTTTGCAAATGAAAGCACTCCATCTGAAGCTAATATGCTAAACGAATATGCTCCTGCTTGATTGTTAGTAGGGTTCCATTCAAGTCTAGCTCCATCCCCAGATATGGTTACTCCTTCTGGTGCATCAACTAAACTTAGATTTATATTTTCTCTAGCAATTCCAGCGCCAGTAATCAAGGCTATTGGTTCTTGATAAAGGTAATTTGCAAGGATGTTTCTTTTAAATTTTCCTGCCAAGTATATTGGAGGCTGATCGACATTGATTATTTTAGACTTTGTGAACGTCACTCCATAATTATTTGTAGTTTGCAATGTCATTGATTGTGGGCCAATTTCATCGAATAAATAATCTAATTGATCCCCTTCGCCCACTTTTTCATTTTGATAAAACCATTCATATTTCACAATTTGTCCATCTGGGTCTGTAGATTCACTAGCATTAAAATGAACATCAAGGGTAGCTAATCCATTATCTTTATCTGTTAGAATAATTAGATTTGAAGAATCTGAAGCTCCAATTATTATACTTTTTTCCGTCATCCCACCGTTATTATCTGTAACTTGCAATTTAACATTATAAGATCCTGCCGTTGTAAAAGTATATAACGCGTTAGGCTTATCAAATGTTGTACCATCAGGGAACATCCACTTGTACGAGGCTATGGTTCCATCATTATCAGATACATTTAGTGCTTGAAAATTTACATTCAAAGGTAAAATACCTTTTGTAGTTGATGCTATCAGATTAAAAGTTGGGAGTTGATTAACAAATATAAAAACTGTTTGTTCTGTTGAACTTATTGTTCCTAAATCATCGGTTACTTCTAGTTTTATTTTTGTACTCGTTACAGCTTCAAATATATTTGTAAAATTATTTCCCCAAATAACAGTACCATCCTCCAATATCCATCTCGTGGATGCAATTGTTCCATCCGGATCATATGAAAAAGACTGGCATGTAACCGTTTGTGAAGCTGTGTTTGAACAATGGGCATTTGCAACTGGAGATTGATTACTTTTAATATCGAAAGAATTTGTTATTGAACTAACCCCGCCATCATTATCTGTTTCAGTTAAAGTGACCTGATGACTTCCAGCAGTTGTAAATAAATGGAATATCTCACCACTTTCTCCGTGGACTACATCTGTGTTGTCATCCCAACTATAGCTATAAAAAACGATAGTTCCATCTTGATCAAACGACCCACTAGCATTACATGTTAAAACTTGCGGCTTATTTGAAAAGCAGGTTAAAACTGGTGATGGAAGCAAATTTGCTGGAAATAATGGTTGAACTTGAGCTTGCGCTAGAGCTTGATCGCCATTCGCATTAGTTACTTTTAAACTGACAATAAACAATCCCGCACTCGAATAAGCATGAGCAGAGATCCCATTGGCATTTGTCTCCGTAAATGAATCACCATAATCAAAGCTATAAGTCAGAATACCTCCTGTTCTATCATAAGAACCCAAGGCATTGCAGCTCACTAGTAAATTAGACGTATAACAATACAAGCTTGCAACAACTGGCGGAGATGGTGGGACATAATTTATAAGCGTCACACTCGTATCCATGGTCTTCGTCTCACCTCTTGATGTGAACACCGACAACCTAATCGGGTAAGTTCCAACCGCCGCATAATTATGAGTCGGTTTATTAATTCCTTGAGCAGCTGTTAAGCTTAAATTAACCGCCGCCGTTCCATCTCCCCATGTGAGGCGCACTTTTGAAATTTGTCCCTGCTTATCTAAAGCAGTTACTTTACACTGCTGAGTGAATTCAACAAATGGTTCCGCGAGCGAGCAATCTACATCTGCAATTAAGTCCGATCCGGTCTGATAAATGGTTACGTGCTGAGTTTCTGAACTTCTAAGTCCCGCAGTATCAACAACAGTCAATGTTACAAAATATGAACCTGGATTATAAAAGTGGGCAATTTTTTGTCCAGTGGCAGTTTGTCCATCTCCAAAATCCCAAAGATAAGAAATGATACTTCCGTTTGGAGTTCCCGATTTGTCATTGTAAAAACTCACGTTCTGAGCAAAATCATAAATGCGATAACCAAAACTTGCGTTGGGACTCATGATCGCCACATCGCTATCGGTAATTGCTACTTCATGGGTCA
>JAQTTZ010000044.1 GCA_028710485.1 Bacteriovorax sp.
TAAAAGTACTATCTACGATAATCGTTCCGGCATTCACACCTGCCACCAGATCCATTCTAAAGTTTTTTGTTTTTACCAAATTTGCATTTGTCGTAAGGCCAATATTTTTGGAAACTTACGTTTTTTTTAAGTGTCTATAAACTAGACACTTTCTAGACACCCTCTGTAAGTTTTGCATAAAGGCAGAAAAATTTATGCGGGTCTGTCATCATGAGAATAACTAAACAGCACAGTGATTCTGTAAAAATGGACACTAAAACTAACTAACTAACAATGGAGAATTTATGAAATTAATTTTGAATTTGGCCTTACTCGTGTCTATTTTTTCAACACAAGCAGTCCTTGCTGAAAAAATTAGTTATAGCAAGTATCTCGATTCAATTAAAGCAGTCGAAATGTCAGGTGATGATCTAAATGATAAAGAAGGAAATCCTGCTTGTGCTACTGCTCCAATTATCGCTAGTATGTATGAAGGTGGGGGCATACAAGCACTTGCAACTTCGCTCTGCCAATCGATCAATAAG
This sequence comes from Bacteriovorax sp., assembly GCA_028710485.1. Taxonomy (GTDB): domain Bacteria; phylum Bdellovibrionota; class Bacteriovoracia; order Bacteriovoracales; family Bacteriovoracaceae; genus Bacteriovorax. Next base: position 525 of record JAQTTZ010000044.1, read on the forward strand.
GATTTATTCGTGATCGAATATGATGTGAGAGATGAGAGAGATTTCTGGGAAACAAGAAAAAAATGTTATTATATAAATAATTTAGGAATGACATACGCGAGATCAGCACAGTTTTTTTCGTCGCTTAAGTGTGGAAAAAACGAATCGTCAAAAATTTCAAAACACGGTAAATAACACTAATTTTCAAAAAAGTAATGAGCGCCCTTATCCTGGGCCGCTCATTACTTTTTTTCTATGATTTAATTTGTTCTTCGAAATGAGTTGAAATTATTTCTTAGCTGGTGGAAGTAGAACAGCATCAATTACGTGAATGATACCGTTAGTAGTTTTGATTGAGGCAATAATATTTGCACCATTAATACTTATTTTTTTGCCATCAACTTTTATCTTTGCATCGCTGCCATTTACCTGATTTAGAGTTTGTCCATTCTTTAACCATTTTGCCTGTAATGCACCAACAAAGACGTGGTATTGAAGAATATTAACCAAATCTTTTTTATTCTCTGATTTTAAAAGATTTTCGACTGTACCTTTTGGCAGGGCCGCGAAAGCTGCATTCGTAGGAGCAAAAACGGTAAAAGGACCTGGATTTGCCATAACATCTATAAGGTCAGCTGCTTTTAGCGCAGTTACCAACGTTGTGTGATCTTTTGATCCAGCTGCAGTTGCAACAATATTATTTTTTGAAACAGTATCGTTAACATTGGCCTGATTACCAGCAAAAACAGAAGTCATTGGCAGCAAGGTAATGAGCAGAAATGATAAAAAAATCTTCATAAAATCTCCTATATTGAAAAAGGTCTGAAATCTACATACTAAACTAGGTGCATCTACTTAGACAGATCGGGGACCGCCTGGATTTCTTTTTCAGTTAATGCCTTATCATTATTTCTAAAAAACTCTAAAATCGCACGAGCATTGATTTCACCTACGTTTTGATTTGCCATCTGAACCAAGAGTTTGGATTGTAATGCCTTCGCTGTTGGATCTTGTTTTGTCATTTCAAGAGGATTAAGAATCATATTCATAATCCATTCCGGTTTACGGCGTTTGGTAACCGCAAGCAGCTGAGGACCAGTATATCTCTTTTCTATTTTATGACATTGAGAACACTTGGTTTTAAAAGTCGTCTTACCAAGTTCAACCATTTTTTGATTAATGGTTGCATCTAATTTAACAAATTTAACGGGACCAATTCCAGATCCGCTATCGGCATTAACTGCAGAGACAAAAACAAAACTGAGTAGAAAAACAAAATACATGAAACGCATGTAAACTCCGTGGTTATTTTAAAGGTTAATTATAATTAAGGACTGATTATAACTTAATCTTAAAAATAAATTATAAACATGACCTAGCTTATGTTTATTTAAAAATTCAAAGGTATTATAAAAAAAAAGTGTTTCATTACAAAACCAATTTAAGGAGTCTCGTTTTATGAAAATTAGAAAAGGACATAAATTCCTATTGGTCCTAGGAGTAATTTTAGTAGGACTATTAACCTCTCAATGTACGAAGAGGGCAAAAACATCAACTTCTTCTGACAGGCTGTCTGCAAACGCTGCCCAAAAAGCTTATGTTGCTCCAGGAAAGTATGATGAATTTTATGCGTTCCTTTCAGGGGGATTCAGCGGGCAAGTTGCGGTATATGGTTTACCATCAGGACGTTTGTTAAAAGTTATTCCGGTCTTCGCACAGAATCCAGAAAACGCTTATGGATATGAAGAAGAAACAAAACCGATGTTGAATACTTCACATGGCTTCATTCCATGGGACGATTCTCATCACCCGTGGGCCTCACAAACGAACGGTGAGACTGATGGACGTTGGTTGTTTATCAATTCAAACAACACTCCACGTATTGCCCGAATTGATTTAAAGACCTTTAGAACGGCAGAGATTTTAGAAATTCCAAACACAGGTGGGAATCACGGTGCCCCGTATGGAACAATGAACTCTGAATACCTTGTCTCTTCAACTCGTTTCATGATGCCCATTCCACAAAAAGATGTTGCTATTGATGCAAAAAACTTTGGTGCTTCAATCAGCTTTATAAAAGTTAATAAAGAAACTGGTAATATGGGAATCGCATTTCAAATAAGAGTTCCTTCTATTGATTACGATCTTGCTAGTTGTGGTAAAGGTCCTTCTCATGGATGGTGCTTCTTTTCAAGTTACAACACTGAAAAAGCAACTAACCTGTTAGAAATAAATGCATCACAAAATGATAAAGATTTTATCGCCGCTGTTAACTGGAAGGCAGGTGAAAAATGTCTTGCCGAAGGAAAGGCGGTCGACACAGCTTCAAACTATTATCACAACGAAATGAACGAAGCGACTCAATCTGCAACGTCTGTAAAACTAACAACTGTTAAAACATTAACTCCACAGTCTTGCCCGGGTATCATTTATTATATTCCAGTAGCGAAATCGCCACACGGATCAGATGTTGATCCGACTGGTGAATACTTTATTGCCGGTGGGAAACTAGCTGCTCAAATTACTGGCTTCTCATTTAAAAAAATGGAAGCGGCGATTGCGGCTAAATCGTTTGTGGCCGACTTTGAAGGTGTTCATGTTTTGAAATATGAGGATGTAATGGCAGGTGAAGTTCACCAACCATGTCTTGGGCCTCTTCATACAGAATTTGATGGTAAAGGTTTTGGTTATACTAGCTGTTTCGTAAGTTCAGAAGTTGTAAAATGGAGTCTAGAAACTTGGAAAGTGGTTGATCGTATACCAACTTTCTACTCACTAGGCCATTTAATGATTCCTGGTGGAAATTCCATGAAGCCTAATCCTAAATATTTATTGGCCATGAATAAAATTACTAAAGATCGTTATTTACCAACTGGTCCAGAGCTAGCTCAAGCTGCTCAGTTGATCGATTTAACCGGCGAAAAAATGGAAATGTTTTTGGATTTTCCATTAATAGGCGAACCACACTATGCTCAAGGAATTGAAGCTGAAAAAATTATTAAGAACCAAAGAAAAATGTATACACTGGAAGAAAATAAACATCCGCACATGATTTCAGATGAATCAAAAATGAAAGTTGTTCGAAAGGGCAATGTTGTTGATGTTTATATCGCAGCAGTTCGTTCTCACTTTGGGCCTGATAATATTGAAGGGATTAAGGTAGGAGATACCGTTTATTTCCATGTTACTAACGTTGAACAAGATTGGGATATCTTCCATGGCTTTTCAATCATGGGCGCTAATATAACTGAGTTGTTGATTGGCCCAGGTGAAACACACACCTTAAAATGGGAACCAAAAGAAGTTGGCGTAGTACCATATTACTGTACCGATTTCTGTTCAGCACTTCACCAGGAAATGCAAGGATACTTACGTATTTCTGCAGCAGGAAGTAATACACCAATTAATTATACTCTTGGTGGAGAAGCTCCTGCAAAATAAGGACGTTTAAAGAATTAGAAAGGAATATATTATGAGTCAGATTTCGAAATGGATGTTGATATTTGCTGGTGTATTGATGGTGGGGATTTACTTCTTCCCGATTTGGCATATAGATCTTTTTGCACCTCAATACCCTGAAGGTATGTACATGCAGATTTGGCTTAATAAAATGACTGGGGATATTCGAAATATAAATATTCTCAATCATTATATTGGAATGCATCCCATATTTCCAAACCAAATACCAGAACTCAGCTACCTCCCTTGGGGGGTAGCTGTTTTAATTTTTGGAACTCTTGTTTCGGCCTTTATTAAAAATATTTGGGCAATCAGAGTTTACGTAACAGTTTTTCTTGTTTGTGCGATCGGATCTTTTTATGATTTTTGGCTTTGGGGTTATCGCTATGGCCATGAATTAGATCCACATGCTTCAATAAAGATGCCGGGAATGTCTTATCAACCTCCCTTAATCGGACCGAAAACTTTATTAAATATCACGGCATGGTCAATGCCTGATGTTGGTGGTTATCTTTTTGGAGCAGCAACCATCCTTATTTTTTCTGCTTTTTATTTGAGAGAAAAAAATAAAAATGTATATTAAAATATTTATTTTTTCATTTTTGTTTTTACTTGGCTGTAAGGTCGAACCAGATCCTGTAATTTTTGGTTCCGAGTTTTGTAACCATTGTGCAATGGGGATTCACGATCCTCGCTACGGTGGGCTGATTTTGACAGAAAAAGGCAAATCCTATAAATTTGATTCTTTAGAATGCCTGCTGAAATTTGAAGATGAAAAATTGGATAAAGCTGAAAAAATTAAAGCTCGTTATGTTTTCAACACTTTTAAAAAAGGCGAGCTTGTGAAACTTGATCAAGCAATATTTTTAAAAATTCCTAATATGAGAAGTCCAATGGGGGCGGGAATTTGGGCATCTAGCTCCCTCGAAGAAATTTCAAAAGCTAAAGCGGAACGCGGTGGAGAGGTGCTAAATTGGTCTCAATTAAAAATTCTTTTAGAGCAAAAATAGCAATATTCTCTATAATATTTATCATATTAATCACGGCGCAGTGTTTTGCGGCAACTACTTTTTCAGTATGTGATCAAAATTGCAATTTTCACGATTTGTATAATGCTCTCGATAATCCTCAACTGAAAGATGACGATACGATTGAAGTCTTATCATCTCAAATTATCACTTCGACAGTTGTTATTAAAAAATCCATCCATCTAATTGGTAAAAACCATCCTGTTCTCGACGGTAAAAGTAAAAGTAAAATGCTGTTAATTGTGGCACCGAATGTGGAAGTTGCAGGCTTAATATTGAAAGATTCTCAAATTAGTTTTCTTGATGACGTCTCAGCAATAAGGATCGAAGGCGCTGCCTACGCCTACATCCATGATAATAAATTAATCAATAATGCCTATGGAATTTATTTGGCGAAATCAAAAAACTGTCGAATTGAAAACAATGAAATAATTGGTGTAGATCGTGGCGACGCTGAGTCTGGCAATGGAATTCATATCTGGAGTGGAAAAGAACATCATATTATCAATAATAAACTTTCAAAAAATCGCGATGGTATATATTTTGAATTTGTTACTGATTCTAAAATTGAAGGCAATTATTCATTTCAAAATTCTCGTTATGGTTTGCATTTTATGTTTTCACATCGCAACGAGTATCGGCGCAATCGCTTCACACACAATGCTGCAGGAGTTGCAGTAATGTATTCAAAATCTATATTGATGGATAATAATGAGTTTTCAGCAAGTGTGGGAGGAGGGGCCTACGGTCTTCTTCTTAAAGAAATAAGCTTGAGTAATATTGTGAATAATAAGTTTCTGGATAATAGTATTGGTATTTATATAGAGGGGACTACTAAATCCCATTTTAAAAATAATTTATTTAATAAAAATGCCCGAGCATTACGTATACTAGGCAATAGTGATGGAAACAATTTTGAGAGAAATTTTTTTTTACACAATACTTTTGAAGTTGCAACAAATAGCTCTATCAGTCAAAATGTTTTTGATAAAAACTATTGGAGTAAGTATACCGGGTACGATTTAAATGGTGATGGCCTTGGAGATGTTCCACATCGGCCAGTAAGTCTTTCTTCTATTTTGACAGAAACTATAAATTCTTCTTTTATTTTTGTTCACAGCCCTTTGTTTTTCTTATTGGACAGCCTTGAGAAGGCCTTGCCGTCATTTGGCCCTGAAAACTTATTAGATAAAGCACCTCTCATGATCGTACCGGCGGAGTTTCTATGATTTCAATTTCAGCATTACATAAAAGCTATGGAAAATACCAAGTTTTAAAAGGTATCGACTTAACGATAGAAAATGGCACGGTTCTGGGTCTAGTCGGCCCGAATGCTTGTGGCAAGACAACGCTGATGAAATGTCTGTTGGGCCTTGCTCATTTTTCTAAGGGGAAAGTCATTATTCAAAATCTCGACATAGAAATGGGCACCGAGTACAGAAGGATGATTGGTTATATGCCGCAAAATCCGGATTTTCCTGGAAACTTACAAGTGCGAGAAATTCTCGAAATGATGGAAGATCTGCGAGGGGAGTCGGCAAAATTTAAAAATGATCTTATCGAATATTTTTCATTAGAAGATTCCTTGGATAAGACTTTTGAAGTTCTTTCCGGTGGAACCAAACAAAAAGTTGCGGCCGTGTTGGCATTTATGTTTGAAGTTCCGATTCTTATATTGGATGAACCAACCGTTGGACTTGATCCGGTTTCTGGAGCGAAATTTAAAGAACTTGTACGCACACGAGCGAAATCGGGAGCGACAATCATTATTGTTTCTCACGTTTTAAGTGAACTTGAGCAAGTTGCGACAGACATTGCATTTATTTTTGAAGGAAAAGTTTTAGCAACAACCTCGCTTTTTGAGTTAAAGAAAAAAGCAGGTGATTCTGCTGGTAATTCTTCATTAGAGAACGCTGTGATGGAAATTTTTCTAGAAAAAAGCCGAGGCAGTAAATGAAAATTTTAAAAACTGTTGTCTACTATGAATTGAGTAATGTTCTTAGAAGCAAGTGGCTTTATGTTTTAACTATTTTAATTGCCATTATGACTTTTACTTTTTTATTTTTATCTGATGATATTAAAAAAACTTTATTGTCTTTAACTATTGTTTTTTGTGCCTTGATTCCTTTGGTCGCCTTACTTTTTACCTCATTATATTGGTATAATTCCGAGAGATTTACGGAGTTATTATTAACTCAGCCAATTTCTAGAAAAGTAATTTTTCTAAGTCGTGCCGTTATTCTAGGAACAAGTTTGATTTTTTCTTTGAGTATTGGAGTTGTCATCCCTTTTGCTTGGTTCCAAATTTTTAATGCTGATATTTTATTTTTTCTAGGTCTAATGAGTTTGCTTGCATTAGTTTTTGTCAACTTAGGCCTTTTAATAAGTGTTTCAATGTCAGATAAAATGAAGGCCCTCGGATTGGTACTTGGTATTTGGATGTATCTTTTAATGGTTCACGATGGAATCGTTCTGATGGGATTATTGCTTCTAAAGGGTTATCCAACAGATATTTCTGCACTGGTCGCAGGAACTATTAATCCAATTGGACTTGCAAGAATTTTACTTATTCGTTATTTCGATCAGCCATTATTATTGAGTTTTACTGGTGCGAGGGTTCAGTTATTTTTATCAAGCACAACTGGGGTGATTGCAGCTCTTATAGGTGGGGCCATCTGGATTTTTTGTCCACTTTGGCTAGGACTAAGGGCCTTTATCAGAAGAGATTACTAGTATATTGACGCTCTACCCGATAACTACCATTATCGGGTAGAGCGTTAAGGTCATTGATTCCCGATAAATCCCACAAACTGAATTGCTGAACTTTCTTTTGAATCCCAGTCCAAAATAAAACAATCGATCTGATTTAAAGAAATAGTAGAAAAAAAATTATCAAAAGAGCTGGCCATCTTCACTTCTTTGATTATTTTTTCATCCTAACAAGTAAAAATTCGATATCTTTGCAATAAGAGCACATGTGTTATTATTAGCTTATTAGCTTATGAGCAATGAAGATTTAAAATTAAAAGAAAATACCAACAGGGTTTTAACTGGCGCTGCCGCTGGCGCTTCGGTTGAAATTACAAACCAACGTGCTGTTCAATAATTAGTTATTTTTTCCAAGCTTCAAATGTATTTTTCCAATGTGAAAAAAATCGTAACTGAAAATGTTATAATTGTTAGTTGTATAACTTCAAAACAAAGACCGGTTTGGGATAATTGCGCTGAAAGCTCCCTCGCCTCTTCAATCGAATTTAACAGTATGATTGTCTTATTGGTTCTTGATTACCCATTTATCTCCTTCCAATCTGTCCCTTGAACTTTTTGCCTCTTTTAGAAACTATTACCTCAGGTACAATTTATCTAAGATGAATTCTCCAATTAAAAAAACCACCACAGACTTACACGCTTTTAAAGAGCACAACTCTTTCAATGCCGTGTTGGAATATGAATTCTTCCATAACTTCGAGTCGCCTCATACCAGAAAATCGTACAGATTAGACATATCGCAATTTTTTGAATTTTTAAGAGATAATTTTGCCTTAATAAATAGCTATCAAGAAATAGAGAGAGTTCATTTAGTGGCCTTTAGAAACTGGCTGACGGATTCAGATCTTGCTCCTAAAAGTATCAATCGAAAGATGGCCGCCAATTCAAGTTTTTTCGATTTTTTAGTTGAAAAGAACATCATTCAATTCAACCCGAGCACCTCTATCAAACGCCCTCGACAAGAAGTGATGAAGCCCACTAACGATGTTAGCGACGAGCAAATTAGGAATTTATTAGAATTAGTTGAAACGCTTAAAGGTCCGGGTCTTCTCCATCGCGCTGTTCTTTATACTCTTTTCACCACTGGAATCCGAAAGGCCGAATTGACCAATTTAAGGCTTAAGAATTTTTTTATGAAAGATGGTTTTTATATCATCGAAGTCCGGGCCAAAGGTGGCAAGCAGCTCACTAAAGTCATCCATCCGAAATGTGCTGAAGTGATCAACGAATACTTAGATTACTTAAGAAGCACTGGTGAGCCTCTCCATCAGGAAGATTGGGTTTTTAGACCTTCAAAAAATCCTCTTGAGCCCGGGCATATCATTAAGCCGCTCAATCCTAAGTCAGTCGATTATATTATAAAAAGTTGGTGCAGAAAGGCCGGCATTGATCAGCGAATTTCTCCCCACTCGGCAAGGGCCAGTTATATTGGTTCAGCACTTGAGAGCGGCACGGATCTCTACAAAATTTCAAGAGACGTAGGCCACGCCTCGGTTAAAACTACCGAAGAGTACAATAAGAGACGTCAGAAGCTCTCAGATAGCCCAGTTTTCGGTCTAGGCTTCATGACTAAGGATAAGGCCCGCGATTAGTTATGCCCCAAATCTGAGGCATCCTTTTAGACTTCCCACACGCAGTTATAGTTTTATTCAGAATAAACCGACAAGTTTGGTACAATACTGGAAGGATGATGAAACCTAATTTACTGCTGCTATTTACTCTCCTCATTTCTAACTCTGCCCTAACGGCCGGGCCGCAAAAAACTAATGCCGCCAAAGCCATTTATGGGGGTATGAGTATAAAAGAAGATTCCACTTTAAAAAAACTATTAACCTTACCTGAAATCGCTGCTCAGTATAAAAATTGTCAGGATTCCTTGGGCAAAAAACTCGATGAAATTCCAAATTGTTTATGGAATGGAAATGGAAGTGATATTCCACCATTGAATAAGACCCAAAAAGATGAAGTCAAAAAAATCTATGCTCAAGAGGAATCGGGTGGGGCCAGCAAAGATAAAGTTGCTGAAGCAGACGTCACTGCTACCAATGTAAAAACCACAAATCTTACTAATCGCAATCTTACGATTGCGACCGATTACAAAAGTGATCCGGCCGTAAAAGTTCTTTCGGCCTTTTTTGGAAAAAAACTTGATGAAGCTTTAAATGGTAGCGCTCAAGATATTAAAGACAAAAAAATTGTGACTGTCGATCATACAAAATTTATCGATCTCTATACAAGTGAACTTGGTAAATCGATTGTTAATTCTTTTACTTCTTATTGTATGGAAACCGATCCAAGTTGTCGTGCGATCAGCAAGGATCCTGTCGATGGCAAAGATAAGTTCACTTCTGAGCTATGCTTAACTTCAGCAACAACAAAAAAAAAAGAAGACTATATAAAGGCCAATTTAAAAACGATAAACGAAGCCAACTTTACCGAAACAGAAGGATCGGCATGGCAGCATTGTATTGGAACCGTCTCTAGTGTTTGTTATGACAATAAAAGTACTGATCCTGATAATGTCTATTCAAAACAGAAGGCCTGCTTAGTTATGGACTTTGTTAAATCGGCCAGAAAAAACCTTATTATCGCCGACCAACAAAAACTTTTTTATGGCAGTCTACTAGGTGGTGGAGATAAAGGGCCTGCCAGTATCGCCAGCAATATGAAGGTCTCAGATAATAGTAAAGATTTAACTGCGGATAAATTAACTGAAATCACTTCCAATGATGTCGGTAAAGATTTTAAAGATAGCGATAATCAAAATGAGAATATTTCAACAACAAATAAATCAATAGCAGCTGAAGCTGTTGATTGTGTTGGCCCTGACGGGCAAATGACCACTCAAGATAAATGTAAAAAATTTCTTGATGTTAATACAAACAAAAATACGGATGCTGTGACTGAGTTTGGTCTCAGACAATTTGCAAAGGAAGAGGCCTTATCTGAGAAACTCGACGATAAGACGAATGTTGGCTCTTACTTAAAAGAAGAAGGTTATACGGATGATCAGATTAAGAATCTGACTAGCGCCGAGAATATTGAAGAAGTAAAAGCTAAAATTAAAAAACGATTTAGTGAAGAGAAAGATGCCATTATCAAAGAAATGGCATCTAAAATTACGGCAAAAACGACTGTATCCGATGGATCAATTGATAAGGATAAGGATTTATCTGCTCTTGGAAAAATTAAAACTGATCTAGCAAGTCGAAATGATGACTTGAAAAATCTTATTCATTTTAACAATATAGTGGCCTCCTATTTAACCATTTCAGAACTAAACCAGGACGGTACAATTAAAAAAGGAACTTCGCCAACTAGGAATACTGCGTCCCTATTTGCCGAAGTAAAATCAATGGATCAAAAAGATTCTAAAGATATAATGGAAAAAATTAAAAATAATAAAGATTTAAAGGAAGACCAAACTACGCCTGATTTTAAAATTGGTGATATCAATCAGCTCTTAAAATATACTGATGATCAAGCAGCGCCAGAAACCAAGAGGCCCTAACGAGAAATAAAGTTCTGTTCAAACTCGGAAAATTTATTTTTATCAAACTGACTGCCGCAAACCTTTTGAGCTGAATAAAATTCATCCATCCCCAATATTTGGCCTGTGGTATAATCTATCTGAGTTCTAACCTTTAACTTTTCAGCACTATCAATTTTGTAGGTGCTGTCAGCTTGTCTGTTGAAATATTGCAAAAGGAATCCATCAAGACCTTCACGCAAAAATGAGATTTGCACTTTCACGTTTTGTTGATTAATCGTATTGCTGATCACTTCGCCATTATAAATTTTAGAACATAGTTGCGATAAATATCCCGAAGTGTCGGTCTGGACTTTTTTATTGAACCTGAGATTAGGATCGAAATTCCCCGGAGGCGCATAAATTAAATCATTATTAAAATCGTATTTAAGAGTCGAGTTGATTGGATAATTTGTTATATTATTTTGGCAGTCTGTTGTTTTACCAGAAAAAATAAAACTCGTTCCAATAAAGCCTGAAGAACGGTAGTTTTTAGATTTGGATTGATAAGCGTAGCAGATTCTAGTGGCGATATTGCGCTCATCAGTACTAATTGGTCCCTCGGTACTTAACAGGGCATCGACACTAAAAGTTTTTTTACCAACACTATTGCCACCACCACAACTAGATATGATCATAGTGGTGAGGGACAGAATAACGAATAGATTTAATCTTTGGGACCTTTTCATAAAGATTATATCGGCAAAAGGGAAAAAACTTTGACGGACTTTAAAGGAAATTTAGGTAATTATAAAATTCTTAAAACTGAAGACAATACCGAAACGGTTTGGTCGGAATTTTTTGACGAAGCTTGCCACAATCTATCAGGGGCCTACGAAGAAACGATCTATAATTATATCCAAGGCTGCAGTATCCCCGACCTCTTGGCCCGGAAATCAAAAATTGCCGTTTTGGATGTGGGCTTTGGAGTGGGCCTAGGATTAAAGGCACTCATCGACCAAGTTCAGGCCTCCAAAAATCACACTATTTCACTCTCTTATTACTCCATTGAACTGGATGAAACTCTAATGTTATGGTCATTGAGGACGACGCTTCCGGGTTTAGTTTTGAAACGCATTGAAAAAGAGCAAGGCCTCGAAAAACTGGTATTCTACGGAGGAGCTTGGCAAGAGAGTAACAAAAAAATTGAGGTCCAAATTTATATCGGTGATGGCCGCCTGACTCTTCCCCTTGCCTCACGCTTAAGTCTAATCAAACCTCTTGATGCAATTTTTCAAGACGCTTTCTCTCCACGAAAAAATCCCACCCTTTGGAGCGTGGAGTGGTTTCTGTTTTTAAAGTCGATCTCAAGTCAATGGGTTCAGCTTAGTACCTATAGCTCTTCCGTCAGAATTAGAAAATCTCTCCTGGCCGCCGATTGGATTATAGAAGATGCCCTAGGCTTTGCTCATAAAAAGTCCATGACTAAAGCAAAAATAACAGGTGAAACAAGTGCTGATCTTCTTTTGCGGATGACACGATCGCCCTCTCTTGAAATAAGGGATAAATGAATTAATATAGTATAGAGATATATTATGAGAAGGAATTCACATGGCCCAAGTCATACTGATCGAAAATAACAAAACACTTAATGATTTAATTTCGGTTAATCTTACTACTTATCTTGGGGTTGATTTAATTCAAAGAAAAAATGCTCAAGAGACTGTTAGCTTATTGGCCATATTGCCCAACGTAGACTTAATAATCACTACTCAAAAGGTCGATGATGAACCGACCGCAGAAATTCTTACCCATTATATTACTGCCAATAAATTAGAAACTAGTCTTATTGTTTTAGGAAGTGATCAAAAAGTAAAAAATGATTTCACCATTAATATGGCCAACCCAAAAGACTGGGAACAAGTTATTCATGGCGCAGCTAAAGTGCTAGGGATTAATCAAAATGTACTCGCGAAAAAAGCAGTTCCCGATTATATTGCTGTTCCCGTCAGGTATTTTTTAAATCTAGAGAATGTAAATTGCGACGTATTTATCCGAATTAAAAAATCTCCAACTGAATACCAATTCGTCAAAAGAATTCATAATGGCGATACTTTCTCCAAGGAATCTATTAAGCGCTATTTAGATCAAGGTTTAGAGAATTTCCATATCGCAAAAGAGTCCTATAAAAATTTTTCTATTTTTCTTTCAAATAGATTAGTTGATAAAATTGATACTCCGGATATGGAGCTCACTAAAAAAATCCAGATTATGGGAGAGTCCTATGACATTGCCATTAGAGAAATCAGCAAGCTTGGTTTTAATAGCGAAACGATTCAATTGACTGAAGCCATCATTCAAAATATGGTAAAGAACTTCGAGAAGAATCCAGAGATGTCTAATCTCCTCCACAAAGTGATTAACTCACAAACCGGACTTCTCTATCAGCGCTGTCATATGACTTCAGTTGTAGCTAGCGAAATGATTAAAAATTTAAAATTGGAAGATCCCAAGGCCTTTGACAAAATTGCTTACGCTTCTTTCTTTCACGATATCATGCTGGCCGACAGAGAGGATTTATCTAAAATTAATTCTTTTGATGAACTCGAAAAGGCCAATCTCAACGAACAAGACTGGGACATGGTTTTTAATCACGCCATGGAAGCTTCAGTGCTGATTAGAAAACACCCAGAAGCTCCTATTGGAGCAGATGAAATTATTAAACATCATCACGGGGCCTCTAATGGAAAAGGATTTTCAAACTCGATTGAAAAACTTCCTGATCTATCAAAAATATTTATTATCGCCCATCATTTCGTTTTAGAGCTCATTCGCTTCAAAGAACTTGGTGGAGAACCAAAACCAGTTACCGAAGAACTTTATAAACGTTACCCCGGCCCTGATGTGGCGATTATTATTAAGGCGCTTGAGCGCACATTAAAAAGAAAACAAAATAATGAACCAAAAATATAACCCCATTTATAACCCCCATTATAATAAGATAACCAAACTTTTTGGCATAAACTATCCCATCATCCAAGGCGGCATGGTCTGGGTATCCGGCGGAAAATTAGCGGCGGCTGTTTCCAGAGCTGGCGGATTGGGGATTATCGGTGCCGGATCAATGCAACCAGAACTTCTGCAAAGACATATCACTAAAGCTCAATCCCTTACTTCAAAACCGATTGGAGTCAATGTTCCTCTTCTTTATGAAAAGTCCCACGAACAAATCGATATGGCCTTATCGCTTGGGATAAAAATTTTCTTCACTTCCGCCGGAAGCCCCAAAAAATATACTAGCTATTTAAAAGATCACGGTGCAACCATTGTTCATGTTATCAGCACTCCGGAACAGGCCCTTAATTGCGAAGAGGCCGGAGTGGATGCTGTCGTAGCTGAAGGCTTCGAGGCCGGAGGACATAACGGGCGTGATGAAATAACCACCCTTACACTTATACCTCAGGTTAAAAGAGTCATAAAGATTCCATTGATCGCGGCCGGTGGTATTGCCGATGGAAAATCTATCTTAGCGGCCTTATCTTTGGGTGCCGATGCCGTTCAAATGGGAACGCGTTTTCTCATGACTCGCGAATCAAGCGCTCACGAAAATTTTAAAAATCTCTTACTTGAGTCAACTGCCTCTTCTACCAAAACATTAATGAGGTCTACCATTCCTGTGCGTTTGTTAAATAACAAATTTGCTCGTGAAATTATGCAAATCGAGCAATCATTTCACGGCGAAAATTTAAAACAAAAACTCAACGAGCACTTAGGAAAAATGAGGGCCCGCCAGGGAATGCTTGAAGGCGATTTGGAAAATGGAGAGTTAGAAGTAGGTCAAGTGGTTAGCTTGATTAAAAATATTCCAAGTGTAGAGGACGTTTTTAAAGAGCTGCTCCAAGGTTATCAAGAGGCCTATAAAAATCTTCCTCAATCTCTTTAAAGATCCAATCAATAATTACGTTCAATTCCATTTTGCAGCATCGCAATCCTCGAAGCTAATGGCGGATGACTTGAAAAAATTCTCATCGCTGCATCTTTAGAAGAGATCTGCATTGATTTAAAATTGGGATTGCTCTCTTCTTTTACCAGCTCCAGTTGAGGATAGGCGCGCGACAAGGCCTGTAGTGCCGCAATCATTTTTTCCTTTCCGGCCAGATCGGCACCTCCACGGTCTGCGCGGTATTCTCTGTAACGTGAAAACCAGGCAACAATCGGTGAAGCTAATATTCCAAAAATAATATCCAATACAAAAACCAACATCATTTGAATAAATGGACTAGGCCTAGAATCGCGGTCATCCTTGTCACTCATTGCCTGGGTAATGGCAAAGGCCGCTATACGCGAAAAAAACATGACAAAAGCGTTTACCACGCCTTGAACCAGGGCCATGGTCACCATGTCTCCATTAGCGATATGGGCAACCTCGTGACCCAGCACTCCTTCTAGTTCACTTTCATTCATGCTGCCGAGTAACCCTGTCGAAACCGCCACCAATGAGTTATTGCGCGAGGGCCCCGTGGCAAAGGCATTCATAATTTGATTTTGATAAATTCCGACTTCAGGCATTTCAGTAAGGCCTGCTCGTCTAGATAAGCGGTGCACAGTATCAACTAAATTTTTATGAGGTCCTTCTAAAGTGACCAGCTGAACTCCCATCATCCACTTGGCCATCTTTTTTGAAAGCAATAATGAGATGAGAGACCCCACCATACCCCACAAAAAACAAAAGGCCAAAAGAGGTCCATATTGTAATCCGGCACTAGTCATATACTGGCCAATTCCGAGTGCACTTATCAAGATAGAAATAGTGGCAACCACTAAAATATTTACGGCCAAAAAGAGAACGATTCGCTTCATTGCTAACTCCTGTATTTTTTAAAGCATAATTTAAAGATTTGCTTATATCAAGCCGATAGCCAATGACATGATTAAACAACATTTAAATACAAAAGAATTTCTTTGGGTCGCACTGATATTTTGGTGTGCCAGTTTCACTGCAATTGAAGCGCCTTTTAGTTTTGTTTTTAAAACAAAAATTCAGCCTTGGCAGCTAGTCGTTGATGCTATTATTTCTCTTCTTTTTGTTGCTGATTTAATCTATCACTTGCGTGAGGCCCGTAGGAACAAAATCAAACACGATGTCGGTGTTCCGCAAAAGAAATGGTATTTTCCACTAATGCTTGCAGTCGATCTGCTCGCCTGTATTCCATTTGATTTACTTTCTTATTATCTAGGGCATCAAGATCTTTTCATTGCTTTTCGCTTAATGAGAATGATCCGAATTATTAAAGTTTTTTACCTTATTGAAAATATCACCATTGTGCCAGGCCTTTTTAAAATGCAATCAATCGTTGTTGGATTTTTAATGGTGGTCAACTGGATTGCTTGTGGTTGGATTTTTATTTATCCCATGACCGCGGATACAGACGTAACCAGTTATTATATCCGATCATTTTATTGGGCACTCACCACACTCACGACTATTGGCTACGGAGATATCACTCCTCATAATAATATTGGCCGAATTTTTACCTGTTTTATTATGATCATCGGCGTGGGGATGTACGGTATCGTTATCGGAAATATTTCAAGAATGCTCGCCAGTGCCGACCGCCACAAAGAACAATCGCGAGAAAAAATAAGTGATCTTCTGATGTTTATGAAACATTATAGAATTCCAGACGGACTTCAGACAGCTGCCATTAACCATTATAGTCATCTCTTTTCAAAACGTTTAAGTGATAACGACGAAAAAATTATTTCCGATCTTCCTCACGCTATTCAACAAGAAATGCACATCTATATGAAGATCAAACTTATTAGCAATATCCCCGTCTTTCAGGGATGTCCCCATGAATGCTTAAAAGATATATCTACTCATCTTGAGCAAATCTACTCTTCGCCAGGAGACATGATTATAAAGATTGGTGATATCGGGGAAGAGATGTTTGTCATCGCTCATGGAATGGTTGATGTCCTATTGGAGAGTGGCGAGCGAGTCGCTACTCTCCATGATGGTCAGATTTTTGGAGAAATTGCACTATTAAAAGAAACCACACGTTCTGCCAATATTCAGTCCCAAGCTTATTGTGATTTATATAAACTCACCAAGAAAAGTTTTAACGAAATCATTAAACGCTATCCAGTACTTCAAAAAAATATTGAAAACACAACGAACAGACGAAGCTCAGATAAAGGCAAGTCCTAATTGAGAAACTTAGAAACCGGCCTTTTTCCTAGCATCAGCAATCATTGCCTCCCGAGTGGCCTTATCTGCCCAGCGAACTTGTGCTTCAGGCGAGAGTTTTCTAATTGGATCGAAATAGAAAAAAACTTCACCGGGTTTTACGTTGGGAGCTGTCCACACAGAGATACCATTCACTCGGTCATAATACTCATATGAGGCCACATGTCGTTTGCCACCGCCACCAGGCGCATCACAAACAAAAGTAGGAGTATTAAACCCTGCTGTCGTTCCACGAACTGCTTTTTCAAGCGCTTCACCTTCAGCGATCGTAGTTCTAAAATGCTCACACCCGGGAACCATATCGTGCATATAAACATAGTAAGGTTGAATATTCATATAGCTGATTTGCTTGATAAGCAAAACCATGTCGTTGATATTATCATTTACACCTTCTTGAAGCACGGCCTGATTTCTAACGATAATTCCTTCAGCAAATAATCTATCCATAGCCAGTTTAGAAAAGATGGTAATTTCTTTAGGTGAAGAGAAGTGGGTATGAATCACTACTGATTTTCCCATTTCACGGGCCTTTTTATGAACGCCATTTAAAGCGTTGAACCATTCGTGATCTGTTAATATTTTCTGAGGATAAATAGCAATCCCTTTAGTGGCAAATCTTAGTCGTCTGATATGCGGGATATTGAGAAGGTTTTCTCCGATAAAAGTGATTTGTTTCGCCGTCATCATGAAGGCATCCCCTCCAGAAATAACGACATCTTCGATCGCTGGATGAGAACGAATATAATCAAAGGCCACATCCATTCTCGCTGCATTTACCCCATAAGTTTCTTTTTCAACAGCTTCAGTTGAGCCCCCGATTAATCTAGAGCGAGTGCAATATGAACAATAAACCGGACAAATGGTGGTCGGTAAAAAAAGAACTTTATCATGATAGCGGTGAGTAATTGTAGGAACAGGAGAGTCAACATCTTCATGAAGTGAATCGGCCTCATAGTAAGGGTGATCTGGAAGAAACTGAGAACCTATCGGAAGAAATTGTTTCCTCATCGCGCAATTGGTGGGATCCGACCAATCCATTAAAGCAAAAATATAAGGCGTGATCCGAATATTCATCGGTGTTATATGCTGGCCTTGAAGCATATCCTGATAAAATTCATCTTTACAGAGATCACCTAGTACCGTTTTGACTTGCTCCACTTTTTTAATCGAATGTTTCATCTGCCACAGATGATCAGAAAATTCAGCGCGAGTTACATCTTTCCAGGCCGGTATAATTTTCCAAAAATCATCTTCACGAAAGTGTCGGTGTTGATCATCTTTTAGAGTTAGCAGTAGTTTATTGGCGTCTAACATAAACTCTATCCTTGGTTTATTTTAATCCATTCAAAGTTTTATAATTTAATTATAGCTTTTTTTTAAAAAGTTTAAAGAGGAAGGGCGACACAAGTAAAAAGATCAAGAAGAAGGCAAAATAATGGAAATAAGCTTTTATATCAAAGTGGACGAATTGGCCCAGGTAATGAGCGCCACCAACGATTCCCCCAACCCATAATGCGGCCCCCGCGATATCAAAAAGAGCAAACCGAAATAGAGACATTTTGCTAGTTCCAGCAATAAAAGGGGCAAAGGTTCTAACGAAGGCGATGAACTTACAAAACAAAATAGTCTTGCCACCATGGCGGATATAATAGGAATGGGCCATTTCCAAATGCTTTTCTTCTAAGTAAAAGCGACTGATATTGCTTCTGACTTTAACGGAGAATTTTCTTCCGAGAAAATAACTAAAATGGTCTCCTAGGACTGTGGCCAGAATAAGGGACGGAATCAATATTTTTAAGTCGATATCCCCGCGAGAGGAGATCAGTCCCAGGGTAATTAAGAGTGAGTCACCTGGCAGAAAAAAACCAAAAAGCCCGGTTTCAGCAAATAAAATTAGCGAAAGTCCCCAATATCCAAAAAATTGGAAGAAACTAAGTGGGTCTGACGTTATTTGCAAGATGGGTTCTAAAAATTCCATATGTGCCCGAAAGTGTATCAAAATTATCAAACTCGACCTAGTAAAAAATACAGGGCTTTTCACCTCAAGCTGGCACCGCATCAAGGCGTTGTGTAAGATACCTGAACTATCACTTTGCACCCTTGGGTTCACTAAAATGAAAAAGCTTTTAATTATTCTTATTGCTACGCTTAGCTTACACGCTAACAACTCGCAAGCGGCAAAACTAGAAGATTACCTAGACAGAAAAGAAGTTCAGAGAAAAATTCGCGAAGCGATTGCTGATCAGGATATAAAATACGGTGTTGATCTCGCCAATATTGATTTAATTGATGGAATTAATCTCTCAACTAGATACAACTACAATGTTGAGGCCTCTTATATTAACAAATCATATTCTCGTATCGATAAATGGGACGTGAAAACTGGAATTAATGTGGGAGAAATTCTTAAAAGTGTAGTTGATGTTCCTTTCTCATTTTCAGTAAATCGCAATAGTAGTTTTTTCTTCGTTAGACAATTTCAGAAAAAAAAAGATGCTATCAAGGCCATTCCCTACACTCCGGCCAAGCTGCCACTGAATGCAAAGAAAGCTCTTGAAAATTTGCAAACAGGTGACTTCGTAAGTATGCCGGCCAACTTAAGTGTTGCCGTTGGTCTTCAAGCTTCTAGCTCAATGGTCTCTCCTCTTTTAGTGAGTGCCAACGCGGGAGTTTATTATGTATTAAGCGGAGAATTTACCATTCAAGTTTTTAAAATAGATGACGCCCATGTTCGTTTAAAGCTTCTCACTAAAAGAGGTAGAGAAGCAGGGGCCAAGGGGGGCGTAGCATTGAGTTTTAATTTATTTGGAATCAAAATTCTCGATCATCAAATAGAGCGTTTATTTGAACGCGACCTAGTTCAACTGGGATACAGTTATAATCCTGGTGCTCAGTTTATTCTCGACTATGTTTTTGATTTAAAAAATAAAGAAGCTCAAGAGGCCTATAATCAAATCATAAACTCTACTTTTAAATTTAAAGATTTAGTTGTTGCCGATATGATTGATGCTCACGATTTAAAAGATAAATTGATTTCTTCCTATGAAAAAGCGGATGCACTGGCCGCTGCAGATCAAAAGCTGGAACCAAAAGAGCGCCGAATTCAAAGAATCTTTAAAGGATTTAATAATTATCAAGGCCATACTCGGCATCTAAAATTTTCTCTATTGATAACTGCCTATACAAAAGACAGCACCTTTACAGAGAGCAAAGTCACTTTTATTGATAAAAAAGAAAATAATCTCGAGTTTTATTATCCTACTTACTCTAAATATATTGAAAGTCATTTTGGGGATTGGTTTTTTGATTTAAAGGATCAGAGTTCACAAAATAATTTTGGATTAATACCACGATTTAACCTAGAAGATTCAAAGGTTAAAAATCCAGACTTGGGATTAACTTTTGAAAGAAAAGATCAATTCTTCACTCCTTCTGAACAAAGAACAGTTGAAAGGTTCATGATTGCTCAAATTCCGGCAGTTATTGCTAAAAATATCGATTTTTCAGGATGGAGAAATGGAGTAAAAAAAATCGACTCACGTATCTTTTTTCAATTGGTGCTGAAGTCTCAAGGCTTTGATTATTTAAAGAATATTCCAGTCGAAGTATTAAAGAAAAAAATATTACTTTATGTTCAGGAAAAAAGAATACTCCATGTAATTGATGAGAATGAAGATGATTCAAAACTTAACAAACTCAAAGATTTTCTTTTCATTAATCGTTATGTGGAAAAAGAAAGATTGTTTAATCTGGCAAAATCCCTCACTCAGATTTTAAAGCTGGAAAATTCAGAAGAAATGTTGAAAAGGCTTGTGGGGTTAAATGAATTTGGAATTTTTGATAAAATTGGTGTGGGATTTCTAATTTCGTTATTGCCTCAGGATAAGCTCGAAGATTTGATTTACCTAAAACTTGAAATGATCGGAAAAGACATTTTACCTATCACTGCCGAATTTGGAACTCTTAATTACCGTGTTCTTTATAATGAACTTACTCAAATTCAAAGTCGCTTATCAAATCGAGGTTATGACTTAAGACTTTCTGATGAAGATAGAAATATGTCCGATCTCGATATAGAAGTCCTGCCTAATTAATCATGTTCGACAAAAAAATGGCTTAAAATGGCGTTTACGCAATTATTTAACAATATCTTTGACTTAAAACTTAAAAGTTACATATAATATAAATTATATGTAACTTTTAAGTGCTTTTTTCAGGGATTGAAAAAGAATGAATCAAATTCAAGAACTAAATCTTGAAAATCTAGAATTAATGGATGCCTATCTCCATAACCTGTCACGATTGAACAAATCGGATCACACTATAAAAAACTATAGGGCCGATTTGATTAAATTTTTCACCTGGATCGAGCACTTCGAAAAAAACAAAATTGCTAAGACTAATGGTGAAATGATTGGTCGTTATAAAGAATTCCTGGCCTCCGGTGGACCCGTTTATAAAGAAGTCTTACGAAATCCCCAGCTCAGATTCTTGCTATGGTTTAAGATTATTTTTTCACAAACACGCTTTAAAAAACGCTCCGAAAAATCAGTCCTATTTTTTCAACCCCCGCTGAGCGTCTCTTCCAGAAGGCGCCATTTATCGAGCTTAAAAAACTTTTTCCAATACTTAAAAGAGGTCAACGAAGACACTTCGGAGAAGTTTTCAAAAAATCCGGTTAAAAGTAAAATTCACGCCATCCAATTAAAAGATATAGATGTGACACCCACTAAGATGCTCTCTAGGGAAGAATTCAAATTGATTGAAGAGAAAACCTTTCGCACCAAAGAACGGCTGATGCTTTATCTTTTGTACTACGGAGGTTTACGCTTAAGTGAGCTTTGTTACTTAAAAATTTCAAACTTTGATCCTGTTGCCAAAATAATTACCTTCACTCGAAAAGGCGGATCAATTCACACATTGGTCATTCAAAAAGAAGATTTAATTTTTAAAAATTTCGATTTTTATTTAAATCAGAATGAATTTAAATCAGATTTTTTGTTTCAAAACAAAGTCGGGAAGGCCTATTCACTGAAAACATTTTATAATCAGGTCATGAAAATCATTTTGCGAGCAGATATCACGCCAGGAATTTCTCCTCATAGCTTTAGAAAGGCCTGTGCAACAAATATTTATATAAGAACTAAAGATCTTCTTTACGTCAGAGATTATTTAAATCATGCTGACGCTAAAGTTACCCAAACCTATATTGATAAGGCCACACTTAGCAAAAATACAAAAAGGCTTCATTAGCCAATATCTTCAAAGAGTAAGGACAGATATGCTTTATTTATTTCGAATTATCATCACCGCTATTTGGGTTGGCATTTCATGTACGGCCGGAATTATTGTCGGAATTGTTCGTCCATTCGACCCTCGCAATATTAAAATTTCGACTGATCTTATCGCTTGGGGGCACAAATTCTTAGGAATTGAAATTGAACTTAGAAATAAGGAAATTCTCAATCCAGCACGCCCTTGTGTTTTTATTAGTAATCATCAGCACAATCTCGATATTTTTCCCGGCTGCTACACTTTGCCTGGAAATACCGTCACAATTGGAAAAAGATCTATTATTTTAATTCCATTTTTTGGACAGTTTTTCTGGCTTTCGGGAAATATCCTAATCGATCGAAAAAATAAAAAGCGCGCTTTTGAAGCAATGGATGTGGCGGCCAATGCCATTAAAGAAAAAAAACTTTCAGTGTGGATTATGCCTGAAGGAACCCGCTCAAAAGGGCGTGGAATTCTTCCTTTTAAAAAAGGCCCCTTTATCACTGCGATCAAGGCACAAGTTCCTATCGTTCCCATTGCCATTAGCAGCTATACCAAGCATTTAAATCTAGGAAAATGGCATGCAGGAAAAATTCTTATTCAAGTTCTTCCACCGATTTCAACAATTGGATTAACACCAGAAGATGCCAACCAAATTAAAGATCAGGCCTATCATTTAATGAAAGAAACTATTTTAAAATTAGATAATGAAATTGAAAAAAACTTAGAAAAAAATACAAAAAAACTTATATGAGTAAACGTAGATCCACCCACGGAAAACGCTGCCTTCGCTGCCGAATTAATATCAGCTTATGTTTTTGCGATCAAATAGTAGAACATGACACTCAAACGAGAGTCTCAATTATTATGCATCACCGTGAAGAGCACTTAACTTCAAATACTGCCAAACTTGCGACCATGACTTTAAATAATGCCAGTATTTATCCACGCGGTCTTCCTGAAGCACCTTTTTCCTTGAATCTTTTAAAACTAGAACCAAATGTACTGCCGCTTTATCTTTTTCCAGATGTTGATGCCCTTGAATTAAACGATGATTTCAAAATTTCTCATCCAGGGCCCTATCATCTAATTGTTCCAGATGGTACCTGGAGCCAGACGATGAAAGTAAGACGGCGTGAGCCCGGGCTTTCAGAAATCTTATGTGTGAAACTCTCTGATGATATTAAAGGGGAGTACAAACTAAGACGTGGAGTGCGGGAAGACGGCGTTTGTACATTTGAAGCAATCGCTTACGCTTTGGAAATTTTAGAGAATAAAGAAGTAGCAGTTGATTTGTTAAGACAATTTAGGATTATGAATAACCGAGTGGCAAAGAGCAGATCAGCTTTTGAAAACTGACATGCTTATCAAGTGCGCTGTTAAAGAAATATATGTTTAATTTTCTAATTATTTTTCCACTCCTATCTCCCTTAAGAAATGCAGAGCGTGACTGCTTTCGGATGAATTATTACTAGGAAAATGATCAAGCCATATATCATCGAGAAGATCAGTTATTTTTTTCTTGATATCCTCACCTATATATTTTTCAGTTTCATTTGTGGTTTTATTGTTAAATAATTCCTTTATCGCAACTTTGTTTTTTTCCAGATTAATCAACACTTTTTTGGAATCTCTTTCAAAATAGAGAGCTATATTAGCTTCTGCTACAAGCTTAGACATTTTCGCCGTTTCAGGATTGGTTAAACTTTTTATCGATTCGTATTTTTCGATAATTTTCAAGTGATCCTCTTCATCTTTGGTTATTTTTTTATATTTCTCTTTTAGAATTTTCGCCATCTGAATACCAACTGGTGAAAAAATGCCACTTGAGGAATCAACATAAGCAAACAATGCCCAGCGGTCATGAGGGAATTCTTTTTGATACTTATTAATAGCACGGGCCGATTCTTCTTCTTTGTAAGACGTTCTTCCCCATTTGATCAAATCATTTAAATAATTTTTATCCGAGATGCCAGTATAAACGCCGGAACAAATTTTACAGGCATTTTCCTTTTGTGCTCCTTTAGCTTCTGAAATACAGCATGTAGAACAAGCGTAAGGAAATTCTATATTTTCGCCATGTCGAATTTCAAGATTGTGAAGCTGTTCATGAAAAAGAGTATCGCTGAGTTCATTTTTTTCATCTTCTGTTGGTTTTGCTATATCCTTTGGATTTGTTTCATTTATTGATATAAAAGGATGTTTGACTCCACTTTCTTTAATCATTTCGCCTGGAGAAACTGAAGCATGCCCGTCAATACCATCCCACGAATAATTTTTTTGATTGCATACAATGGAAATATTATTCGTGCTTGTTAAGTACTCCAGCCCTTTTAAATTATTTAGAGCTCCGTTTGGAGAGGAATTATTATTAATATTATTCTTAGCTAGATTTCCCAAACATTGGAACCCTTTTGACATGGTGGATTTTAATATAGACAAAAAAGTATTGGCCCCCCATTTTTCCAGACATGACTGATGAATTTTGTATCCCCAATCCGTTCTATAAAGGCCGTCTTCAAGCAACATATTTACTTCACCTATGTCTTTAGTAAGTTTTAGAATTTTAAAATCTGCAATGTTCTCGGTCGCAATACAGTTAACTTCATCTTTTTTTGATGAAAGTTTTGAATGCACCGTAAATTCTTTATCAAATTTTCCGGTAAATAATGAATCTACTTTTGTATTAACAATTAATAAATTGTGCGGAATGTTTTTATAAAAAGTTTCTATCCTATCTATTTTACCGTCACCATTTGTATCCATTTCTAGTATTTCAGTAGGTCTGATTTCGGAAACAAACGGAAAATAAGCAGTCCATTCGTCAAATTTCCCAGAAAATTTTGAGTCCCGAACGAGAGAAACAAGTTCCTCTCCACGATATGTTTCAATGCGGTCTGTTTTATTGTCTTGATTTAAATCAATTTCAATTTTTTTTAGGCCATTATTGGTAGATGTCTTTAAAATAAATTTATTCGCTGTGAACTGAGTTTCAGAATGAACTTGAAAACTCGCTAGCAATAAAACAGCTATAATATACTTCATTCCATAATCCTCTTTCTGCTAAGTATAACAGCAATCGAAGAGGCCCCAAAGGCGGAAAAAGTATCTCAATTCCATAGTTAGATACTCAGGTATTATTGTTGCGAATTTTTTATATTAAGTGCGGCGTTTAAGGTTGCTTGGTTTCTACTGGCGTAACTCCATTATTTGGATCTTCTGTATAAGGATAAGGCGAATCTGTAGTTATTGATTTTAAGTCAGGACCAGTGCCGTGATGAAAGCGACGAGATTTTCTCGCGTACTTAGAAACTTTATGCGTACGTGTACGTGCAGAAGTTTGAGCACGCGATTTTTTTTTCTTCTTTTTTGTACTCGCATCTGCGTTGCCTGAAAGCGTTACTAGGACTATCAGACAAAATAAAGCGATATGTTTAAGCATAATGAACCCAAGGTTTTTAACAGAAATTCTTACTAGTAATCGTCATAGTGGCAAGAGATTTTTCAAATAGCTTTTAAAATGCTTAGCACTAAATTCAGTTTTTCTCAGACTTGACGCTATTATAATAAGAATAGAAGCCACCAGGAATCTGAGTATCGCTGAAAGAAAAAAGACTTGATAGAAGGTCCATCTGGCATCAATTAGAAAAGATCCAATCACTGCCCCCAAGACACCAAAGAAATTTGTTAATGCCATATGGATGCCCAAAAGCACGCGTGGGCCTTCTTTCATCGAATGATGCATGAAGTTTTGGATCATTAAAACTTGATTCAATTCAAAACCGCCCCAACAAATACCGGCCAGGATTTCAGTTAAAATGAGGAAACTATAATTTCGGCTGGCAATCCAGATAATGGGAATAATAGAAATATAGAGTGCCGTTAATTGAATGCCATAAAAGGCACCGTAATTTTTTCCAGCTCTCCCCCATTGGTTAAAGAAAATGGCGCGACCAAAATAAGGGATGGAAGATAAAATCACATATTGGACCATTGATAATTTGAGATCGTTCATCATGTAAGGAACAAAAAAGGGACTACTCACATAAGCGGCCAGACGAAATATTGAGGTCCCAATGATAAAAATCCAAATCATTTTGACTAAATCGTGTGGCATTTCATGAATACTTTCAACATGAGGCAGACTCGATCGATGAATGGCATCCGCTTTAATTTTTTTAGAAAATTCTCCGCGAATAATATGAGCTTGAAGAGCACAAGATAAAATCCTCGCAATCGCCCCAATCAAAAAAATATAAACGATCTTAAACCAAGTCGTGTACTGACCTAAAAGTGCCAAGGCCACATAAAAAAGTAGAATTAAATACCAGGTATAACTACTTCTGCTGGCCATGTACTTTCTAAAATTTCTTTTGGGAATAATTTTAGAGGCCCAGTCAATCCATAATGGATTTGATGTAAGTCCACCGATAAAATGAATGCATGAATAAAATATAAGTTTATTGTAACTATAATCAATGGCGACAGTATAAAGAATTCCCAAAACACCTAAGATTTGAAAAAGCATGGTCCAGACGACG
>JAQTTZ010000045.1 GCA_028710485.1 Bacteriovorax sp.
GCCTTGGGATGATGTCTTAAAAATTTCTTTTCCCCAAAATCAAGGAGGAGAGTGGAGTCGATAAGAATGCCAGAGTGATTGCTGTAAAATGGACAGCGCTCCTTAATATTTCCCTTTGTGCCTAGGGTGATGATGGACATGGTGTGCTGTTTAACTTTCTGTTTAACTTTCTGTTTAACTTTCTGCTTAACTTTCTGCTTAACTTTCTGCTTAACTTTCTGCTTAAATTCACTCATGGATTTTACTCCTTATTTAAAAGAAGCAATTGGTGTGCCCAGAAAATCTTTGTGCACTTGCCAATAGTTTTAATGGGGAATAAGGCCACTGAAGCAATTTAGTATTCAAGTCTTTAGCCTAATAAAAATCATCTTATTTAATGGCATCCACTATGCAACCTCTACTGATTGGAACGAAACGTAATAGGAGCGCATATGGCAATTATAGGGATCGATCTTGGAACTTCGAATTCAGCTGCTGCAGTGCTTAGGGGAGGACGTCCTGATTATCATTCCAAGTGCAGAGGGGATAAGTATCGGAGGCAAGGCCTTTCCAAGCTATGTGGCGATCACTACTGATGGGCAGATGTTAGTGGGCGAGCCGGCCAAAAGACAGGCGGCTTCAAATCCGGAAGGAACAATTACGGCCTTTAAGCGAAGTATGGGAATTCGAAAAACCTTTAAGCTTAGAGGAAAAGAATTTTCTCCCGAACAGCTTTCCTCTTTTCTGTTGGCGAAAATTAAAAGAGATGCCGAGGCTTTTCTCGGAGAAAAAGTAGAAAAATGTGTCGTCACAGTTCCTGCTTACTTCGATGATAATCAGCGAAATGCCACCAAAGATGCTTGTAAAATTGCAGGCCTTAGTGTTGAGCGTTTGGTGAATGAACCAACGGCCGCTTCTCTAGCTTATGGATTAGATCGTAAAGGTGAAGAATTAAAAATTGTTGTTATTGATTTAGGTGGCGGGACACTTGATGTAACTGTCATGGAGTTTGGGAAAGGAGTTTTTGAAGTCAAGGCCACGAGTGGTGATACGCAATTAGGTGGAACCGACATGGACCAGAAGTTGGTCGCCTATTTAATCGAGCGAATCAAAAAAGAGTATGGACTTAATATAGCAGGCAACCTTAAGGCCGAAAGCCGTCTTAGAGAAGCAGCAGAGATGGCGAAGGTTGAACTGAGTACAGGCTCCTCGGCGCATATTAGTTTGCCGTATTTGGCAGCTTTAAATAATCAACCTTTTCATCTGGAAATTGATTTAACCAGAACTGAGCTTGAACGACAAATACAGTCCGTCATCAATCGCTGCAGAGGTCCGCTGGAACAGGCAATCCAAGATGCAAAATTGGAATCAAAAAAAATTGATCGGATTGTCTTTGTTGGTGGCCCAACTCGCATGCCAATTGTCAGAAATTTTTTCGAAGAATTTTTACATCAAAAAGCCGAGTCGGGAGTTGATCCGATGGAATGTGTCGCCAGTGGGGCGGCCATTCAGGCGGGAGTTTTAGCTGGAGAAGTCGGCGATATTCTTTTAGTCGATGTGACACCTCTAACTTTGGGAATTGAAACACTCGGAGGAATTGCCACACCATTAATCTCACGAAACACTCCCATTCCCATTAAAAAAAGTGAAATGTTTACCACTGCCGCCGATATGCAAACCTCAGTGAGTGTGCAGGTTTTTCAAGGCGAAAGACCCATGACTCACGATAATCTCAGTCTGGGGTTATTCACCCTACAAGGTTTAGCACCATCGCCTCGAGGCGTACCCAAAATTGAAGTGACTTTTGACATAGATGCCAGTGGCATTCTTAATGTGACTACTAAAGATCTGGCCTCTCAAAAATCCCAATCAATTAGTATTCAAGGCTCGACTCGTCTAGCAGAGAATGAAAAACAACGAATGATAAAAGAAGCAGAGAAGTATGCCGAGGACGACAAAAAAAGACGAGAAGATGCAGATAAAATAAATTTAGCCGACAGTGTTTGTTATGAAGCAGAAAAAACTCTGGCCGATTATGGAAGTAAGCTGGATGAATCGCTTTAAAATAAAATTCAAGAGAAATCCAAGGAAGTAAAAGCTGCTATTGAAAAACGTGATGCTGCTTTGGCTTCACAAAAGACTGAAGAGCTCAAACTGGTTTTGCAAGAAGTGGGTAAAGTGGTCTACGCTCGCACTGAAGAAAACAAAAACAAGCAAAACAAACAAGACAAGCAAGGTGGAACCAAAACGAGATTTGTACGAAGTTCTGGGAGTCTCCAAAGAAGCCGATGCAAATCAAATCAAAGATGCATTCAGAGAACTGGCCCTTCGCTATCATCCTGATCGCAACAAAGAGCCAGGTGCAGAAGAGCGCTTCAAAGAAATAGCTGGCGCCTACGCTGTATTGTCCGACCCTGAAAAAAGACAACAGTATGATACGCGTGGTTTTGAGGGAGTTGTGGACTTCAGTCCAGAGGATTTATTTGGTGGAATTAATTTCGAAGAAATTTTTGGAAATTTTGGATCCTCATCATTATTTGATAAATTTTTTGGAAGACATAAAGTTCGCCAAAACAGAGGAGCAGATGTTGAAGTCTACTTTGACGTGTCTCTTGATAAAATTATGTTTGGAGGATCGGTACCTATTACCCTTTTAGTAAAAGATTCCTGTAGCAATTGTAAAGGCAGTGGAGCAGTACCAGGAACTCAGCCAAAAACTTGTGATGAATGTCACGGGACAGGTGAGACGATAATCACAAGTTCAGAAAAAAATGTTTTGATAAAAAACATCACGACCTGTTTTAAGTGCCACGGGAAGGGAGTGCTCATTGAAAAACCCTGTCCTCAATGTGGCGGTACGGGAATGACAAGAAAAGAAAAAAAGATTGAAGTATCCATCCCGAAAGGAATTGAAGATGGAACTATTTTAAAAGTGCAGGGCCATGGCGCCATGGCCCCGACAAGCGCTGGGGTTCCAGGAGACTTGTTGGTGATTGTAAGGACTCAAGAAGATCCTCGCTTTCAAAGGGCCGGTCCTGACCTATACTGTGCAGTGACCATTCCTGTTTACGATGCAGTATTAGGCACAAAAATTGAGGTGCAGACACTTGATGGAAAAATCGTGGTTAATGTTCCAAAGGGGACACAATCACAGACAACTCTTCGAGTGACTGGCAAAGGATTACCAAAATTCAATCAAACAGGATTTGGAGATCTCTACGAAGAATTGAAAAAAATAGCAACAGGAAGATAATGGAGGAGAATAATATGGTTGAAGCAAATGCAGAATCCAATTCCTGGAAAGCTCCAGTTCTTTCATTAAATGATGCCGTTTTGTTTCCGGAAATTTTATTACCTATTGCTATTTTCAGTCAGAAGGGGAAGGAGGCCATCAACGCTGCTCTCGCTGGACCGGAGAAAACTCTTATCGTCGTGTCGGTGCGAATATTTGCCAAAGAGAAAATCGAAGTTAACGAGGACGATTTATATCAAGTTGGAACCAAGGCCATTATCAGTCATATGGCCAGGTATGAAGATGGTATTAGTCTTTCCTTGAGTGGAATAGAGCGGATCAAAATTAACAAATATGAAAGCCACGTTCCTTACTTATTGGCCCAATCCACCCCCTATCCGCTGCTGGATGATTCAGATCCAGAAAGTGAAGCACTCAATCGAGAAACACTAAAAAAATTTGAAGAAATGAAGCTCAATGTGCAGACTGAAAATGGAATTTCTATTTCAGAGCTTATCAAAAATGTTCCGGATCCTGTTCATCAAAGTTATTTGATGGCGGTGGTGATGGGACTTGCTGTGGATAAAAGTCAGGTTTTACTGGAAGCAAAATCCACTAAAGAAGTTTGTAAGATTATGCATGATTATATTTCCTATGAAGACAATGTTCAGATGTTGAGAGATCGAATATCAAAACAAGTTGCTGATGAATTGGGGAAAGAGCAAAAAGAATATGTCTTACGCCGTCAGCTTTCTGAAATTCAAAAAGAGTTAGGAGATGTAACAGATAAAGGCACCATTCGGGAAATGGAAGATCAGCTTTTAAAAGGAGGACTTCCGGAAAAGGCCCATGACGAAGTTAAAAAACAATTGAAGCGGCTTAGTCAATTGACAGAAATGTCTCCGGAATATCAAGTCATAGATTCCTACGTAAAAAGTCTTCTCGAATTACCTTGGAATAAAAAGACGGAAGACAATCTTGATTTAAATCGGGCCGAAACTATTCTTGATGAAGATCATTATGATCTAAAGAAGTAAAACAACGAATCATTGAGCAACTTGCCGTTTTAAAACTTAATCCCTCCGCTAGGGCTCCTATTTTATGTTTCGTAGGGCCACCCGGTGTAGGAAAAACTTCTCTTGGGCAATCCATCGCCAGGGCCTTGGGAAGAAAGTTTGAAAGGATGAGTCTCGGAGGAATGCACGATGAGGCTGAACTCAGAGGACACCGACGCACTTATATTGGGGCCATTCCAGGGCGAATCATGGAGTCGATCAGACGTGCACAAGTCAACAATCCGCTAATCATGTTGGATGAAATAGATAAGATGGGGGTCGATTTCAGAGGTGATCCAGCAGCTGCTCTGATGGAAGTTTTAGATCCGGCCCAGAACTTTGCTTTCCATGATAATTACCTCGATGTTCCTTTTGATTTATCTCATGTCTTTTTTATAACGACTGCCAATACGACTACTAATATTCCCAAACCTCTTTTGGATCGCATGGAAATTTTAGAACTAGCTGGCTATACAGATTATGAAAAAGTTGAAATCGCCAAGCAACATCTAATTCCTCAAGAGCTGGAAGAAACGGGAATTAAGTCGACTCAGCTTCAGATTCAAGATAATTCCCTAGGACAGATCATTCATGAATATACCAGAGAGGCGGGTGTTCGAGAATTCAAGCGTTGTATCTCACAAATAGCAAGAAAAGTGGCAACCAAGATTATTAAAGGTGAAGCCTTACCCATCACCGTCACTCTAGAAAACCTCCAAAGCTTTCTGGGACATGAAAAAGTTTTTCTAGAAAAAGTTCGAGAAAAGTGGAGTGCTGGAATTTCGACTGGCATGGCCTGGACAGAGGCAGGGGGAGACATAATCTACATCGAATCAAGTTTTCTTCCTCGAAGAAAAAATGAAATAAAAATCACCGGCCATGTCGGAGATATTATGCGCGAATCGGTAACGTGTGCTTTAAGTTATGTTTGGGGCCAACCAAGATTTAAAAATTGTTCTTCCTCGTGCTAATGAAAAAGATTTAGATGATATTCCGGAACAAGTGAGAAAAGAAATAAAGTTTTTTTTCGCGAATGAGATTAATGAGGTTTTTGATTTTGCGATTCCGGTGGTGGAGAGTGGGGAGGTTCAGGCGTCGTTGTAAATGATCGCAAACCACTGTATTAGTTCTTGCCAAAAAATCCACCACCGTATTTCCGTAGTGTCTCTGCAAGCTCATCATACATTGGCGTATCGTTCAATGATTGCGAAGCAGCCCAGTTCTTGATAAGTTCTAAGTTTTTTTCCTTTGAGCGAGTCGCATTTTTAAGAACTGTTATTTGAAAACTGGACAGGGATTCGGATGTCCCTTTATCCATCGTCAAATATCTTTGGGTATTCTTCATGGCATTATCTTTGGAGTCGAATTTAAAATTTTCTTTGTCAAATCTTTCTGCCAAAGCTTTACTCGCATTATCTGAAAAGTTTTTTTGATAAATGATTGAATCATCCTCTGAGATATTGTTTTTTTCAGAGAGTCCATTAATCAAGATGGTGCTTAAAAAATTTTGTCTTCCTAGTTTGGTTTCGATTGATTTCATCACGAGCGTGTCTTGATCTACAAACCTTGTATCTTTAACTTTTTCTTTGAGTGGACTTTGCAGATTGCATTTTTCAATCGCACAATTATTTTGAAAATTGCCTTCACTTAAGCATTGATTGCTTAGTGTAACAAGATTTTGATCACACTGTTTTAAGGCATCGTTGGAGCTTTGGATCAGAGGATCAATTTTATCGAAAAGATAATTTTTAATTTGACTAGTATTAAAGTTACAAAGTTTCGGATCAGTGTATTTAAAATCTTTAATATACTTATCTAAGCACGAGGGCATAAGCTTAGTATCCGAAAAGCCCAGATTTCCATATAAGCTAAATTCTTTGTGGTTTTCGATGCAAATTTTTAAAATATCACTTTCAGAAATTCTAAGTTCCGGCGCAGAGAGATATTCCTTTCCATCAAAAATTTTATTTTTTATAAAATCGTATTTTTCAGGATCAAGTGCTTTTAGTTTGTTGGGAAAATACACATAATAAGCAGTGGATTCTGCTAGGTCTTCAGCGGGCTCTGATCCCGCATAGTCTCTGACAAATTTTTTATCCAAAGCATGTTCCCATTCTGTTTCTGCAGTTTTTTTACCGCTTTTTTTATCGGTTTCATAATTGGTAGTGCTTTTCCAACCACTTAGTTTTAAAAATTCTGGACTCTCTGAAATACCAAGGGTCAATTTATCAGAACTTGAAAAATCGAGATGATGGGTGAGCTCATGAACAGCGACCAATGGCCCCCAGGACTGTTCGCCTGAAAATCCCGTATCTAAAAAAGAGATGTCACCTTCAGAATTATAATAACGTGAATGAGATCCTGTATTGGCGAAAGCGACAGCATCTGGTGTTTCCGGATCAGAGTATCCATTAGGCATTCGCTTCAAGCTACCAAGGGATTTTAATCTTTTATATTTTGGGGGAAGCATCTTATAGGCCAGGTCTATTTTTTGTAATTCTTCCAGTGAAAAGAGTTGTCCAATATTTTCATTGTTTATATTAAAATCCCTAGAAGCGGAAACAATATAGCCATCGCGTTTAGCGATATTGAGTGCGCGATGAGCGGACTCTTCAGAATTATATACTTTGGTTAGAGCACAGATCACAGTTTTACATTGACTGGCCTTTGACCAATTAGTTGTAGGCTTGGCGTTAAGCATTTTTTTTAAGAACTTTAATTCGTCAGCAGAACCTTCGAGATTCAAACCCTTGATTACCGCTTTTTTCTTGGGAAGATTTCCAAAATTTACCAAATACTCTTCACGAGCGTTTTCTTTTAATTGGTCTACGCAATTAATTTCTGTCGATGTTTGAAGAACTTCGACATTTTTAACTATGCCATCAAAGGGTTTTAAATCTTGCGAGCAAGAGACGCAATCATCAGCTAGTAAAGATAATGGTAAGGATGAGCTAAAAAGTGAGAAAATGATTAAGTATTTCATTTCTTCACCTCAGCTTTTTTCTTGGGCCTAAGTTGAATTTTGGGTTGATACATATCCTCGAGAATTTCTTTGAGTGATTTTAAAGCCTGTTTTGAATTCCATGGTTCAACGAGATCAAGCTTCGATACTTTAAGTTCACTTGTCAGATGAAAAATTCGGCCACTTTTAGGATCTGAGACAATGAGGTTCTGATTAATTATATCGCGTTTTTTGCTGGTTTCCACCTTTTCAAATAAATCTTTTTCATTCACTGTGAATTCATTGGGAGGTGTAAAATCTATACTGATAATTTTTTCGGGGGTTTTTTGGACTTCAACTTTTATCTCTCGATTATTGTTTTTATAAACAAGAGGAAATACGAGACTCTTTGATGTTGGTGCACCAATTTTTTCAAGAATCATTTCAATCGGCTCGTTGCCATTGAGATTATAAATTTTCTCTTCAATGGCCAATGCATGATTTGAATGCAGAAGACAAAATAGCAGCGCAACCGAATGAAGCTCGATTCTTTTCATATTAGGTCTCTCCCCAAAGAATAACTTATCATTCTTGTCGGACAATCCAGGCAATACTTTAGTTTTTTTATTTACGAGAAATCAAATACTTCGTTTACAACCTTGGTTGCAGGTTGAAGTCTTAGTTATGAATTCGCGCTGGCTAAAAAATCCCGAATCATTCCAATCGCCATTGAAACAATCGAAGGCCCAAGAAATAAGCCAACAGGTCCCATTAACTGCATTCCGCCAATCATTGAAATAAGAATAATAACCGAATTAATTTTTACTTTTTTACTAATCATTTGTGGTTTAACTATGTTTTCAAACATGAACCACACAACGACTAAATCGACCGCTCCGATAATCGCCCAAAGAGTATTGCCCGTCATGTATAGATAAAGAAGACATGGCGCTATTAATAGGGGCATCAAAAGAGGAATAACCCCTAAAAGACCAGCTGCAAGTCCGATTAAAAAACCAGAGTTAAGTCCACCGGCCGTTAACGGAACAGCGAGTAGTATTCCTTCTAGTACGCCAATTAAAACCACACCGTTAATCGTTCCTCGCAAAGCTAAAATTCCGTTTTCAATATGGCCTAAGCCACGAGGAGATAACCAATAAGAGAAAATGTTTTTATAATTCTTTTTAATGGTATCGCCATTTTTAAGCATGAAATAAAATGAAATAATCATTACGATAGTGGTTATGACTCGGTCTAAGACTTGGGTCCATAAAGAAGAGAAAAGTAAAACTAATTTTCCACTACTCAAGCGATCAACAGCTTCGATTAATCCAGAGCTAGTTGCTATATTCGTATTCCAAAAATCTATGAGTTTCTCTTTCATTGGTAAAGATTCAAACCAAGAAGGATAATTTAAAACACCATGCTCTGAATTGGTGGCAATATAATGAGTACTGGATTTATAAAGTTCGCCTAATTCATAAATGCCATATAAGAACGGAACGAGAAAGAGTAAGCAAAAAATAATGGCAAAAATAAGAGCATGGTTTTTTGTCCCTTTACCAATCAATAAAATATTTTTATTAGATATTTTCTCAAATATAGGCCAGACGGAAAGAGCCGTGACTGCACCCCACAAAATTCCAAACATGAAGGATTGAACAATAAAAAAAGACATAATGATAAAAATCAAAGCAAAGATAAAATAGTTCCTATTACTGCTTTTAATATCTAACATCGAAATCCTCTTATAATAATTTGTTATTATATTCATAAGTATAATGGCAAAGACAAAAACACACAATTTATAAAAAACCTTGCCCAAAGCAATGACAGCTTTGCAGACATAGTGCTAAACCTTCCTTGATGAGCAAATAAAAATCAAAAATGAAACGGGAGCAACCTAATGAAAAAAATTATCTTTTCAATTGTCATGGGCCTTGCACTATCATCCATGGCCGTAGCAAATGTACCTATTAATCAAACCTTCAAAAATGCCGTTGTTCGAAAGTTTTTACGAGAGGCCAACAATCCCAAAACAAAGCTTGGCGCTAGAATCGCACAAATAAATATTGATACTACGGATGGAAGAAATAATTCGGGAACAATTGCATTGCCTGTAAAGGCCGAAAATCTACAAGTTGCACTTTTGAGTTCTGAGAAAATAACAAATCCATGGCATTATGGAAGTAAAAATGACAAAGGAGATACTTGCACTGCCACAAATAACAATACTGATTTTATGATTTTGTTATCAAGCAACACAGCTGTTCATATGGCAATGGAGTTTTCGACCTTTACTTTTAAAGTTAATATCTTTGAAAATTTAAGTGCAAAAAGAAAAGACGGAGCTACGATTGAAGATTGCAGCGAGATTTTTTTAGATGAAAATAGAAAATACTACATTATTTCACCCGTTGTACTTACGATAAGCGATGTTTCAGAAGTAACTATTACTGAGAGCACAAAGATGGCGTGCCCTTAATTTTATGTCACGCTCTCGGCGATATAGCGAGCAATGAGACCTGTACGGAGAGCATAACGAAAGGTGCGAGTAAAAATCCATCCCGCCAGTAGAATGTAAAAGAGAGCAAGTCCCATGCCGATTGAGAGCATGGTCCAAGAAGCTGCTTGATTCATGAGTATTAGTCTTAAATTTTCAAATACGTAGGATGGAGGGAGAGCTCGCGATATATATTGCATCCATGGGGGAAGTACTGAAACAGGGTAGTAAACTCCCGCAAATGGCACGATGAGTGCCGGTATAGGCCAGACAAACCATTCCGAAGCTGGACCCAATCGCAAAACCATGGCACAAGCAATGATTCCCAAAGAAAAACCAAATAGAATCAAAATAATTAAATAGGGAACAAGCAAAAAACCTAGTGCAAAAAATGAATTTCCAAAAAAGGTGGTGGCCAAAAAGAGCATGGCCGAAAGACCAAATAAACTCATAATGAAGCTTGAGAGGACTAGTCCACCTAAATATTCTGAAACAGAAAGTGCGGTGGAAAAATAATTGAGAAAATTTCGCGCCCATACATCTTCAAAAAATGTCATGGTCACTCCCTGCATGATTCGCATAAAAAAATCCCACAGAAGTACGGCCGTCAGAATTGAAGCAGACAAATTAACATTGTCCCGGGTAACACTCCTTAAATATTTGGTGATAAATCCCCAAAGAATAATATCAACTGCAACCCAAGCAAATAGAGGAACAATACGAGAGGAACTCCCTCGTACGAGGTAAAACTGCCGGAGCACTATGGCCGATACTCTTTCCAGGTTCATGATTGTCCTCTTTGAGCGAGGACGATGAAGAGATCTTCCAGGTTTTTTTGTCCATGCTCTTTGGGTAAGGTTTTGGGATTTCCCTCGAGAAGAATTTTTGTCTGATCCAAAAAAAGCACACGATCACAAATTTCTTCCACTTCGTACATATTATGTGATGTCCATAAAACAGCGGTGTTATTTTTTTTTGCAAATTCTTTTATAATATAGCGGATCTCATGAGCGATGTTTGGATCAAGCGACGCTGTTGGTTCGTCTAGTAAGAGCAGATGGGGACGGTTAAGGAGTGCCTTTGCCAAAGACACGCGAGTCTGTTCTCCAGAGGAAAGTGTTCCCACTCTCGTTTCTTTAAATCGCTCTAAGTGAAATTTTTTGAGAAGTTCCGTTATGCGACTATCGAGTTGTTTAACACCATAAATTTTCCCAAAGACATTTAAGTTCTCTCGCACCGTTAAATTGCCGGGGAGTGGAGAGTAAACGGCCGCAAAGTTGGTACTCAGCAGGGCCAGTTGGCGATCTTTGGCAACATCATGATTTTCAATTCGAATATGCCCAGCACTTGGCTCCAACACCCCCAAAATCATATTTATAGTTGTCGTTTTTCCGGCCCCATTAGGACCGAGGAGACCAAGAATTTCATTGGCATGCAAACTAAAAGAAATGTTTTCAACAGCTATCTTTGAACCATAATATTTTGTTAAATTTGTAACTGAAAGAATTTCGTTTTGCAAAAAATCTCACATAACAACTCTTAAATTATCTTGAACTTCTGTTACGCCTGGGGCCGCCCAAGCAGCACCTTCCACTGCTTTCATTTCCGAAAATGATCGAACTACTCCAGATAAAATGACATGACTTCCGTCGACATTAACATCTATTTGTCTACTTTCGTGTTCAGCTGCACGCAATAATGCTTTTTCAATTTTTTCTTTTAAATCATGAGCCACGAGTTTTGGTTTAAGTTCAATATTATTTGAAACGAACTTGACACCTGTAAGCTCTCTCACTACTTTGACTGCTGCTTTTCTCTGAAACTCCCAATCGACTTCTCCACTGAGAGTTACCCAGCCATTTGAAACCTTCGCTTTTATTTTATTACGTGGAATAAGTGTGTTCCATTCAAATTGGTTTACAATCGCCTTGGCAATATCTTCATCGTCTCTCACCATTGCTCCTGGAAGTTTGACTTCTATATTTTCTACAATGGCCTTTACACCAACAACTCGTTGTGCTGCTTTCTCGGCATTATGTTTTTCTATAAAAGTTTGTACAGTACCAGATAAGGTTGCGATTCCTCCTGAAACGGCAACTCCAATATGTTCATGGTTCACACTTGGTTCCCATTTTAATTCTTCAATAATATTAGTTTGTAATTGTGAATCTGATTTCATTATCTCTCTCCCGTTTAAATTTTTATTCATTTATTGCCAACTACAACTACGCTGGCCGTAAATATTTAAGGTGAAAAATATATTATTCGTATACGAAGTATTGCAAAATATATCAGACCGGTTAAAGCTCCACCCAAATGGGCACCATACCCAATGGTTGAAGCAATTCCTCGGGTTTGATTTAATAATCCTAAAGCATCAACTCCGGTAAATAGAACTGCTGCCCAAATAGCAGGAAGTGGAATTATACCAAAAAGAAAGATTCTTTCTTGAGGATAGAGTAGGGCAAAGAGCATTATGACTCCAGAAATAGCACCAGAAGCGCCAAGGGCCATGAGGTTTGGTTGATTCAAGATAAAAGCACACACTAAGCAATGAACGAGAGAGCCTGTGATTCCCGCTAGAAGATAAAAACCAATAAAGCGAACAGGTCCCAGGTAGTTTTCTACAATGATACCAAAATTAAAAAAAACAAACATATTGATAAAAATATGCCAGGTCATATTATGGGAAAAGACCGAGGTTAAAAGAGTCCAGTACCTTCCCTGACTTAGTGAACTCCAACTCACCAAAAAATTATTAATCATAAACTCTGGATAGATCAATCCATACGTATTCCATAGAAGAAATACTAGTATATTGATGATCACTATTTTGGGAACAAAGCTTAACGAAAACATTGGACCTCCTTATAAAAAGCTTGGCATGAGGATGTTTGCTTGTATTTAAATTTTTAAAATGAAAACTTATACCAATAAATTATAGGTGTGGCTTAAGTCTAAAATTCCCCAGATCAACATCCCAATATGTCTCATCAAAAAAAAATAAAAAAAATAATTAAGCAGCATTCATTAATTTAGCGACATTAGAAGAAATAAAACTTGGCATAATCCCTGCTCTATCTCTTCTTAAGGAACGCAAGACAGAGATCAATTCGTATTGTCTAGATCTTTGTGTGAGTGAAAATTCATTTCCCCAAGTAACAATATTGGAATTCAAGGCAAGAGAGGATTATTGTTGTTACCTTGCCGCAAAAAGTATCTTGAGTTGAGAATTTGCGTTTTTGGTTTGAACTACTTTTTGTTTCCAATATCAATAAGAGCCACCTTCGGGTGGCTTTTTTTTAGTTGGATTAATGTCTCAATTCAGGAGATTTCAAATTAAAATAAAAAACACTAGAGTTGAATCTACTAATGTCTCTGACCCATCAATTGCATTTCGAGTTTTGCGTGCTCTACTGGCCCGCTCGATTCGTACAGGAAGACTCCGGGTAATTGATGTGCTCGGGGGAATTCATGATTTTGGTGGGGGATCAAGCGAGCGAGTCTGTGTTCGATTTCAGAAATCATCTGCCTATTGGAAGCTTCTTCTGAATCCAGATTTATATCTTGGTGAAGCCTATATGAATGGTGAAATCACAATTGAAGAGGGTAGCATTGCTGATTTTTTGGAAGTAGTTCTAAAAAATGTTCCGAGTCAGGGAGGGTTTGTTACACCAACGACTTCGGCCTTAAATGCTTTTGATTTTTGCATAAAGCGCTTCAGGCAAATTAATACGCCTCTGAAATCGCGAGAAAATGTCGGCCATCATTATGATTTATCATCTGATCTCTATAAATTATTTCTCGATCAAGAATGGCAGTACTCATGCGGTTATTATTCTTCTGGGAGCGAAACTCTGGAAGAGGCACAGAAAAGTAAAATGCAATATATACTCACCAAACTTTTAATAAATAAAGACCACCATGTTCTCGACATCGGATGTGGCTGGGGAGGACTAGCTCGCTATATCGCTCGCGAAACGGGGGCAAGAGTGACCGGAATCACACTCTCAAGAGAGCAATTAGATTACGCTGAAAATAAAACTCGCGAAGAAGGTTTGTCGCATCTAGTGAAATTCAAACTCTGCGATTATCGAAATCTTAAAGGTGTTTATGATCGGATTGTCTCTGTGGGAATGTTTGAACATGTCGGAGTCGATTGTTATCAGACATTTTTTCAAACGATTCGAAAACTCATGGGAAGAGAAGGAGTAGCACTTCTTCATTCTATCGGGCGCTCGACGATACCAACAACCACTAACCCATGGATTAAAAAATATATTTTTCCAGGGGGATATATTCCAGCTCTTTCTGAAGTCATTCCTCACGTGGAGAGGAGCGGACTTTTTATGACAGACCTTGAAGTTCTGCGGCTCCATTACGCAAAAACAATTAATGAATGGAGAGAGCGTTTTGAAGAGCAACGCGAGCGTGCTCAATCTATTTATGATGAACGTTTTTGCCGAATGTGGGAATTCTACCTTGCTTCCTCAGAGGCATCATTTAAATATAGTGGAAATATGGTTTTTCATATGCAACTCGCCGGACAACAAGAAGCTGTGCCTTTAACCAGAAGTTATCTTTACGAAGACATATCAGTTTGAACGTGCAGGGAGGA
This sequence comes from Bacteriovorax sp., assembly GCA_028710485.1. Classification (GTDB taxonomy): domain Bacteria; phylum Bdellovibrionota; class Bacteriovoracia; order Bacteriovoracales; family Bacteriovoracaceae; genus Bacteriovorax. Next base: position 14,329 of record JAQTTZ010000045.1, read on the forward strand.
TCGTTAAAGGGCACTCTTAAGAATGCCCTTAGTATACATTCAATGTTTAATGGGTATTTTTTTATGAGTAGATTTGCCTGGCTCTTTTTTAGTTAATTCCATATGTAGAACCCCATCTTTCAAATCAGCTTTAATATTGGATTGATCAATTTCTTCATCTAGGTAAATGTCTCTTCGAAAAGAGCCACTCGATCGCTCAACACATACATAATCCAAATCTCTTGTTTCCTTTTCACTTTTTTTCTCACCTTTAATGGTAAGAATATTATCGTGAAAATCAATATCGATATCCGATTCATTCATTCCAGGCAGATCTGCATCAAGAAGATATTTATCATTTTTTTCCTTTAAATCAATTGTCGGGTAAAAACTATAATCAAGTAAGGTCGATGGTAATACCTCTCCTCTGGTAAAAAAATTATTCATAAGTGAGTTCATCTCTCTTTGAAATGATGCCAGGTCGTTTCCAATTCTCGTTCGAGAAACTGGAACTGCGCTTGTTGATTTCCATGGTGCTAAGTTCATAGGGACCTCCTGTAAATATTAGTTATTCATTTCTACGGAAATCACGCTGGCACTAAATACTTTTAATGAAAAATATAAAAATATAATGTGAAGTATAGAATTATTCAAACGGTACATTCCTTGCAATTATAACTGCATCTAGATCCCTTGATATAAGGGGCAAACATGGGAGAAAGTTATGTATAAAGTTTTAATGGCATTAACAATTTTGACGGGTGCTTTCGCGAGTTACGCACAATCTGATATGAGTGATTCAACTGAAAGCAGAGTTCAAACTACATTTCCGGAATTAAAAGCTGGTGAAGGTAGTGAACTAAAATGGTCTGCCGGAGTGGCGTCTGGGGTCAACTCACCTAAAGGAGATGCAACTTCAAGTACTGAGTACGGTGTGATTATTGGATTCCAGCCTATTGCTAATGTTGGGGCCGGAATTGAAGCAAATACGACTCGTTTGAATACCGATAATGATGTAAGACAAACAAATGTTTTACTAAGATCGGCCTATAATTTTGGTGGTGACATTCCTGTATTGCGAAGTAGTTTTATAGGTGTTGGGCTTGGTCCAGTTTTTATTTCTAATAGAGTGAGATGGGCAGGAGCACCGCTGGTTGGATTTGACATTCCACTGAGCAGTAAATCACATGACTATCTTTCATTGGGTTTAGAGGCTAAATACTTGTTTATAACAGACACAGACGTGCCAGATTTATTTGCTTCAGCATTAGCTCTTAAGTATTGGTTCTAAAAAATATTGATAACATAAGATCTTTTCATAAAAAAGCCTCGGAAGAGGCTTTTTTTTATTCTTCTTTTTTATTTTTAATTTTCTCTTTTTTTCGATCCTGTTTTTCTTTGGTCGTCAGTTTCGTTTTTCCTTTTTCTTGTCCTTTAGCCATGTCCATACTCCTGGTATTTTTTTGTTTTAGAACCTTCAACTAAGTTTAACAACGAACTAAATTAAAGGCCATCGAGGAAATTAATTATCTGAGGTAATTACTTTTAATCTTCGACCGTGGCATAAGTTGTGCAATATCTTTCAGCGGGAGGTGTATATGTATTTTAAAGATCGTGAAGCGGCGGCTTATCAGCTATTGGAGAAGCTTGAAAAATATCGGGGCAAAAATCCTATCGTGGCCGGAATCCCAAGGGGTGCGATGCCCATGGCGAAAATAATAGCAGATGGACTTGGGGCAGAATTAGATGCTGTGTTAGTCCATAAGATTCCCCATCCCGAGAATGAGGAATTTGCTATTGGTTGTGTCGGAATTTCAGGCAATATTCATCGGCTTCCTTATGTAGAAGAATTTCAAATTTCTGAATCCTATATTCAATCCGCCGCTAAGACACAGCTTGAAACATTAAAGGAACGCCAAAAAAAATACGGACTGGGTGAACCCAAAATGAAGGATAGAATTGTCATCATCGTCGACGATGGCATTGCCACGGGGGCCACGACCATCGGTGCAATTTCTGAAGTTAGATCTCTTGGAGCGAGTAAAATTATATTGGCAGCAGCAGTCTCTGCAACAAGCGCCGCCAGAGAGATTAAACCCTTAGTAGACGAGTTCATTGTCTTGGATATTCCTTCGGGATTTTTTGGTGTGGGGCAATTTTTTTTATCCTTCCCGCAAGTCTCAGATGAAGAAGTTATAGCGATGCTACATGGAGAAAATAGTGCGCAGGTGTGAAAATTCATATGGGAAGTCTTAAAGTTTTTGGTATTGGTCCAACACAAACTCTCGCCAAAGAAGTTTGTCAGAAACTTGGAATAGAACTTTCCACCATCGATGAAGAAAAATTTCCAGACGGCGAGTTAAAGGTTCGTCCATGTGCACGTGTCGAAAATGCTAACGTCTTTGTTTTTCACTCACTTGGTGGCGACAATATTCGCACAGTCAATGACCGTCTCTGTGAACTTTATTTCTTCTTATCTACTTTGCGTGACCTTGGGGCCTTGAGTGTAACAGCAGTAATACCTTATCTCTCTTATGCGCGCTCAGATCAGCGCAAAGGACCTTTTGATTCAATTATACTCAGGTACGTGGCCCAGATGCTTGAGGGAAGTGGAGTTCATCGCATAATTTCCATGGACGTTCATAATATTTCTGCTTTTGAAAACGCCTTTCGTTGTCCTGCTTTAAATTTGGAGGCAGTATCGCTATTTTGCCAACACCTGGTTATTTCCAAGGACAGTTTACCCGTTGTGCTTTCACCGGATATTGGTGGAATCAAGCGCGCAGAAATATTTCGAAAACAATTAGAAAATCTTACAGGCATTCCGGTTGATTCTGCTTTTCTAGAGAAGTTCCGAACGCCAGAGGGAGTGACAGGACACAAGCTTGTGGGCGCTGTTTCTGGCCGAACAATTCTAATAGTTGACGATATGATAAGTACTGGAGAAACAATTTTTCATGCTTTAGATGCTTGTCACAAAGAAGGTGCTGGTTCAATTAAAGTCTTCGCAACTCACGGGCTATTCACTAAAAATCAAAATGAACTTTTAAATTCACCTTTAGTAGACGAATTTATCGTGACCGACAGTCATCCGGCACTAAAAGATCTAGCACCATTCAAGAAACTCAGGGTTCTTTCTTGCGCTTCACTTTTTGCTGAAGCTATTAGTTCAAGAGGATGTGAAGTATGAAAATTTTTTTGTGCGGAGACGTGATGACCGGAAGAGGAATTGATCAGATTCTTCATCACCCGGTCCAACCACATCTTTATGAAGGTTATGTTAAAGATGCTCGTGACTATGTCAAGTTAGCCGAAGTGGTGAGTGGTAAAATTCCACGAGAGGTAGCGGCTGATTATATTTGGGGAGATGCTCTCACTATTTGGAAAGAGAGAAGGCCAGATTTAAAAATAATTAATTTGGAAACGGCCATCACGACCAATGAAACTTTTTTTAATAAGGGGATTAACTATCGAATGCACCCAGATAATATTTCGGTTTTCACCGCTGCAGGAATCGATATTTGTTCTTTGGCCAATAATCATATTCTGGATTGGGACCGTACTGGCATGAGAGAAACAATCTCAGTTTTGGATCGAATTAATATCAAACATTCTGGAGCTGGAGAAACAATTAAAGAAGCTGCAGCACCGGCCATATTTGAAAATGAAGAGGGAAGAGTGTTGGTCTTTTCTATCGGCCATATTTCCAGTGGAGTTCCAATTGAGTGGAGTGCTACCGATAGGAAAAGCGGAGTCTTTCTTCTCACTGTCTTCAACGATGAGAGTATTCAGAAAATACAAAGATTGATTGAACAGTATAAAAAACAAGAAGACATCGTGATTGTCAGTATTCATTGGGACAGTAACTGGGGATATGATGTGCCGGATTCAAATAGTAAATTCGCCCATGATCTTATTGATTTAGCAGGGGTTAATATTATTCATGGGCATTCTTCTCATCATCCAAGACCAATTGAGATTTATAAGGGGTGTCCGATATTTTATGGCTGTGGCGATTTTATCAATGACTACGAAGGGATTGGAGGCCATGAAGAGTTCCGTCCTGATTTAAGTCTGATGTATTTCATCGATATTCAAATGAAGCCATTTAAATTGCAAAAACTAGAGTTGGATTGTCTTAAGATAAATCATTTCCGACTTAATCAAGCATCTTTTAAGGACACAAATTGGATGCAGGAAAATTTAACTAAAGTCTGTAAGGAATTTTCTCTTAAGTTTTGCCGGTCAGAAGAAAACGTGATTAAAGTAAATTTATTCCTTTAAATATCGCAATACTTTCATCTGAGGGATTGTATATTTTTGATCATAGTCTTGAAGTTTTTCAATCACAGGATCAGCTCAATCAACAATTATTTATCTTGAAGAAAATCATGAAAGCGCAACGGCTCTTCTATCACATAGAAGAGAAAAAAGTGGGGAGAGATTCTCTCCCACTCAATTTTTAATGCTGCATTTTACTGACCGAGGACTTGATCCAAGTTTCATACTTCATCACTTCCGTATGAATTGAGGCTTCATTACATGATTTATTCGTTACTGAACTTGCCACACCCCATTGAACATATTCTTTCAAAACTTTAACAAATGCAGGTCCTCCTGAATCACCAAAACAAACACTGCTTTTTTGACCATCAGTCATTATTTCAGTTGGTGAGTGTTCTTCCAAGACGAAAGAGTTTGTTTGTCGTAATTTTCCAGAACCACTTTCACTCTGCCCGTCAGTAACTCCGTAACCAAGCATTAAAACTTTTTGTCCGATTTTTAATTTTAAATTATCATTAGCGAGTTTCACGGGAGAATAGCCTTCAGGTAATGCCCCTTTGAAGTGAATTAAAGCAAGGTCACTTTCTCCTGATGGTAGATGGCGCCCCCAGTTTGGGTGAATGACAAATTTATCGGCCTCTCGAATGTCTTTTTTATTCGTTTTTTTTTGAATATTTAGACCAAAAACAATATGTAATTTTTGAGGAGCTTCATCTACACAATGGGCGGCAGTTAAGACAACTCCAGGTGCTATGATTGTTCCTGTGCATAGCGACTGCCCTGAATTTTTTTCAGCGACAAGTGCCACGAGTGAATGGGCATTTTCATTTTTCTTGGTCACGGTCTTTCCATTTACAATATCACTGACTTCTAACTCTGCCGTTTTTGGAATATCTTTATTGGCCCCGCAAGCAACGAGGGATAGTGTGGAGAAAATCATAGTCCCTAGAAAGAAGGCGTTAAGTTTTTGGTGATTTGAATACTTCATTTTTGCTCCATTTTTGTTGCTGCTGAAATTAGCAGACGCATTTTTTCAAATGCATCCCTTTGGCGATAAAAAATGAAAACAAATACTCAGTTTGAATAGCTGATTAATAATAAAAAATATAAATTTGATGATGGGATATAAAAAATATATTTCAACAAAGGCTAAGTTCTCTTTTCTTAGATTTATCTTAGTTCAAGATGCAGATGATTAAGCTGATCAATTAAATGCAAAATAATTGGTACACCTTCATCATTCACGCCTAATTGCACTTTTAGTTCTCTAATTAATAGAATTCGAGCAATATCATCTTCGTCTAGTAGTAGATCTTGAGAATTGAGTGGTTGAATCCATTCGGAAGTAATAAATTGGAGAATATCTTCTGGATTAAGACCACACCGTAAGGCCGCCTCAGAAATCTCAAAGGTTATTGTCGTCCTCATGATTCACCTCTTGGATTGTAATTATATGCAGTTTTCAAACCCGCGATAGCAGCACTTAGTTCTGGAGTTAAAATCTTAGGAAGCATGACTTTAAGTTTTACTATTTGATTACCTATCTCTTGCTCTTTTTTAATTCCTTTACCTTTTATTCGCAGTTTTGTGCCGGTATTTACTCCCGAAGGAATTTTAAGCATTACTGGTCCATACATTGTTGGTACTGATATTTCAGCCCCCAGAATGCCTTCTATAAAGCTTATCGCGACTTCAGTTTCTAGATCAAGACCTTGGCGTGACCAGCCCTCTAGTGGCCCAACTTTAATTTCTATATAGGCGTCCCCTAGACCTTGCTCCCCCTGATTCTTGAAACGAAGCTTGGTGCCAGAAGTAATTCCAGGTGGAATCTTTATTTGCAGATTTTTGCCATTGGATAAAGTTATAACTTTTTCTGAACCAATAATTGATTCTTGAAAACTAATAGGCATTTGGTAGTGGGTATCATGTGCGGGCCTAGGTGGAGCCTTCGCCTTATGAGATTTAAAAAGATCTTCGAAAAAATCCTCTCCTCCAAATTGATCAGCAAATGACTGTGAGTAACGATCGGAGTGGGGACCTTGAGAATTTCGGCCCTGGTATTGTTGTTTTTGATACTGCTGCTCGCTTATTTCGCCGCTATCAAATTTTGCACGCTCCTCTGGAGTTCCGATGAGATCATTGGCATGAGAAATTTTCTTAAATTTTTCTTCAGCTTTTTTATTTCCTGGATTTAAGTCAGGATGATTTTTTTTAGCCAATGCACGATAAGCTTTTTTAATTTCATCATTCGTTGCTGTTTTAGAGACACCAAGAGTTTCATATGGATTTAGCATACTATATATGTTCCCAATGTGTTTTACCTATTGGTATGGCCCAGTTGTTGTCAGAAGTTGTGATCAACTCAAGTAAATATTTAAGTAAATTTTCAGTGGTAATGATCCCTTTAATATATTCATTAGGACCATTGACTACACACGCTGAAATTTTTAAATCAATCATCATTTTAGTTAACTCAGCAATAGATGTTTTTTCATCTACTGTCTGCACAGGCCAGCTCATAAAGTTTTCAACAGTATCATGCGGATTGAACGTCATCTCCAGCTCAACTTCATTTATCATTCTTACATTAACTGCTCTTTGAACGTCGCGATCGGACAATATTCCCACTAACTTCCCAGTTTGATCTGTGACTGGAAGATGTCGAATCCCATTTTTTTTCATTTCTTCGCAAGCGATCTGAATCGGCATTTCAGGTTTAACTTTGATAATTTTTTTAGTCATTATGCTTCTGGCCTCTGTCATAAAATCCGCCTTGTTGGTTTATGTTTAGTTTACAACTATGGATTGAAATAAAAATGATATGAATCAGTTTAGAAAAAATTTATGGCAAAGAGTTTTTACTTTGGCACTGATTCTGCAACGAAATGGTTGAGGAAGCTTATGACGAAAAATAATTTACCTTTGCCCGAAGTCTATCGTTTTCTAGAACCGGGGCCAGTCTCCTGCTTTCCACTCAATATAGGGGAGGATACTGATGTCGATAAGGAGTGCAAGTTGTCGATACAAAAATGGCAAACAAGTATAATTTCTTGTTCTGAAAGTCGTGAAGGCCTGGATAAATCCCAAGATCAAAAATATTGAGACCATCCATCACTGCGGAAAGGTGTGTTTATGGTAGCAGGTCGAGAGATTCGGCTGCGATCAAAATGAAATAACAATACCTGTAATACCTGTATTAAGGGGCGATTTTTTCGCTCATCCATTTTCTACTTTTTGCAATAGTGGCCTTAACACTATTCATTGAATCGTTAAATTTATTTTTTACTTCACTCCATTGTGATTCAGTAGCAGTTTTAATTGTTTCTATTTGTCCGTTTAATTTATTGATACTAATTTTTACTTCTTGATTTTTTTTGGCTGCCTCTGCTTTAGCCTTACCACTGGTTTGCTTAGCTTTTATTTCTAAATCTACTAGTTCTTTCTTTAATTCATTCAATTCATTTTTCGTTTTTGCGACGAATTCTTCTTTTTGTGAGTAGGTGTAATCACGGACTGCAATTTCTGCTTCTTTAACTTTTTCTGTAGCCGTAGTTTTTTTTTGGTCTGTTGACTGCTGGGCATTTATCTTTTGATATCCAGTAATAAAAAAAGCACTTAATAGTAATGTTACTAGATACATTTGATTTTTCATAAACATTGCCCTGTTACTGTTACCTTAGAATGCTATCCTTGCAGTAAAGTAATCCTTCTGCAACCTAAGGTAAGCTAAAGATATTTAGCCAATTGCTTTTTTCTCTCGCTCTCTGTTAAAATTCCCCAAAGAAAGTTTCAAGACATCTAATATTCTTGGCAAAAGTGTTGAATCAAATTGTTTTCCTTTATCATATTCCAAAACTTTAATTGCTGCTTTATACATTGATGCTTTGTTGTGACGATTTTCGGTAACCACGTTATCAAAAACATTTGCGATGGCCACAATTCTCGATAGCCCGTATATGGCATCTTTGGATATTCCTTTCGGATAACCAACTCCACTAAACTGTTCATGGTGTTCAGCCACTATTGTCAATACAGGCTGGGGGATACTGGGGTTCTTTTTGAGCATTTCTACTCCGGCCTCTGGATGGTTTTTGATGGCCTTCTCATAAGCTATGCTATTAGGTTTTCCTGACACGCTCTCTGGAATTTTTGCTTTTCCATAATCGTGAAAGAGTGCCCCCATATATAAGTTTTCTAATACAATGGGATTGTTTTGACCAACGGCCATTCCAAAAAGAAGAGATAGGTTGGCAACATTCATTGAATGCTCGGCAACTGTATTATTCATGCTTGAAATTTTTAGAAATATATCCGCAGAAGGATTTTTATTTTTTACAATTTCGATAAAGCTGGTGACCTGATTTTTTAAGATTTCAACGGTCTCGTTAGACAATACTTCATCTAAAAATGTTTCGTAGATAATTTCTTTTAAAGCCACTTGCTGTTCTACCAAAGTTCTATTTCCTTCGCCTACTTCAGTGACGAGAGTTTCAATTTTTTCTTTTTTAAGTTCTTCCAGAGCTACTTGAAAAGCATCTTTAAAAGCATTTAATACGAACAACTCTTTTACGTTCATTGATATAAAATAATTGTATTTTTCTTCGGGAATGAAATCCCCTTGTTCCTTAAATTTAATAAATTTTTCGCCAATTTTAATGAACACATCAGCCTGTAATTTATCATTACAAGCTATCTTACTAAGAGGAATGGCAGAAAATGCTTCAGGCTTCTGGCTTACGTTTGTTGTCATGTACTCCATTCTAGACAGGTTTTAATTTTAATAAAGTATATTATTGATTAAGTTTTTGAAAATTAGCTTTGTTTATTCCTTTTCGATTAAATATAAATAAATTCTAGATGTGGTGAGAATCATTAATATTGAAAAGATCGCTTCTGGAACTGAAATAAGAAGTGCCAAAGAAAATTTGAGTAAAGAATTATTTATTAAAATAATTGAGGAAAAAAGACCAGGAATGAGTAGAGAGCAAAGGTGATTAATGATTACCAGAAAAATATTGCTGCTGGAAATTATTTTGCTCTTAGAAAAGATTGAGCCACCCTCATCATCAAAAACAGCTACAAACGGTGAAAGAGAATAGTAGAGCATTATATAGATTAATGGGATTAGTAGAAACGAGGTCATTAAAAATCCTGTTCGCATTGTCATGATAGATGAAGCGAAGATGGCCGGAAGTAGATATAAAGAAGCGGCCAATAAAACTAGTACAAAATAATAAAAGTTATAAAGTAGAAATCGCCAAAAGACTTTACTATATTCTCCGTTTCCAAAATGTCGAATTTTCATGACGTAGAGAAGTTTGCTTAAAATCAACAGGGGAACGAGTGAAAAAAGGACTTTGGAAATTATTCTTAATATTATTTCATCTTTTGAAAATATTAAATCAAGTCCATTTTGAACAACTGAGGCCATACATAGGCTGAAAATATAAATGAAGTAAATCTTGAAATTGTTTTTAATTTCTTTGTACGATTCATTTATATAATAAAAAAATAATTTTAAACTATTAATCATGACTTGAAGTACATGGGGTAAAAGTTGCAGGGTGGTTTAGTGCTCCGGTACAAATCTTTCCATCCATCATAGTGCTTGGCTGAAAAATACCAGTGAATTTGCCGTTTTCATATTTACCAATCGCCACAGCTTGAATTATTTCATTTCCACATGGGTTTTGAATCATTCCGCACCAAACTTTCGCTGTTTCTTTAGAGTCAGAGATACTATCACAATCAATAATCGTGCTTTTATCTTCAGCTTGATTTGTTGAATAATTTAAATTGATAGAATGTTCGATATCAACTAAAGGATTTTTAGTTTTTAGCCTAACCAAGCTAATTTTTACAACAGCTGTCGTCTTTTTGATATCGCTGGCATTTTGCGTAGGTGGTTCTGGGTCAATTTGCAAGCTTACGTCTTCAATTTGGAGACTCCCAAATTTTTCACCTTTCGCAAATCTTTTTTTCAGTCGAGTGGCACCTTTTGAATCAGATGACCACAATTCCAAATTTTTTATCGGACTAGCGCTGGCCGATGCTTGAAAGTGGGTTCCTGCTAAACTAACTTTGCAGGCCTTTAGATTTGATAAAAAAAAGTGAGTCTCACGGACTAAGTCATTATAGTCGTTTGAAATGATTGCTTCATTTTGGATGTTCAACGAATCCTTGCCAAGTTTGGTAACTAATAAGGCAACTCCGCCAAGTGCCGCCATTACCACCATCAATTCAACTAGAGTGAAGCCTCTATTTTTTAACATTTTATTGCCTTTTGTTTCTTCTATTCTAATTGAAAATAGAGGATATATTTAAAATATTTAATATCTGACAAATTTTTCTTCGGATAGACCGACTATCAAAGTCCATTATTGGGGAATTTACTGTAAGCAATTTCAATTCAGTTTTTGAATACGATTCATAGAATTTATATCATTATTAAAAAATTGTTCTCTTTCCATACTTAATGGCAGCTATTTTCTTTTTATAAAAAAGAAAAAACAAAGGGCAGGTCATGCATGCAATGATTTTAGAAACATCTGGCGAACCACTCAGAAAAGTTGAGTTGCCTATACCTTCATTTGGCCCAAATGATATCTTACTTAAAGTATGTGCATGTGGAGTATGTCGAACTGATCTGCATATTTTGGATGGTGAATTAGCTAAACCGAAGCTGCCCCTCATTCTTGGCCACGAAATCGTAGGGAAAGTTGTCGCAAAAGGCGAGCGAGTTGAAAGATTTAAGATTGGCGATCGGTTAGGAGTTCCGTGGCTAGGTCATACCTGTGGACATTGCAAATTTTGCATAAGCGGGCGAGAGAATCTTTGTGATGAAGCCCGCTTCACCGGATTTAGCTTAGATGGTGGGTATGCGGAATATGCAGTGGCCGATCAATATTATGGTTTTTTATTACCAGAAAATTATAGCGATGCTGAAGCTGCTCCTTTGCTTTGTGCTGGGATGATAGGTTATCGGGCATTGGTTGCAGCAGGGAACGCAAAAAAAATTGGCATATATGGTTTTGGTGCTGCTGCTCATATCATAACTCAAGTCGCCCATTGGCAGGGACGAAAGATTTTTGCTTTCACTAGGCCTGGCGATACTGCCGGACAAGATTTTGCCAAAAAGTTTGGTGCGAGCTGGGCCGGTGATTCAACAGAGGCCCCTCCCACTGATTTGGATGCAGTTATACTCTTTGCGCCCGTAGGTCCGCTTGTACCACAAGCACTTCGTTATATTTCTAAAGGCGGCACTGTCGTATGCGCTGGCATTCATATGAGTGATATTCCCTCATTTCCCTATTCACTTCTTTGGGGAGAGCGCACGATTCGATCCATTGCCAACCTTACACGCCTTGACGGCGAAGAGTTTTTTAAAATTGTGTCTCTTGCAAAAATTAAAATAGAGATTGAAACTTTTCACTTGGAAGAGGCCAATAAGGCATTGAAGAGTTTGCGCGACGGCCGCATACGTGGAGCGGCCGTTTTGATCATGGAATAAAAATATTATTGAGCAGATGCTTTAAATAACTCGCGGACAATGGCACCAAAAGGAAGCTCCTCACGCGCGTTCACTGCAGCCGATTTTTTAACTTCTTGTGAAATATTATTCAAGTCAATTTGAAGATCGGGTCTATCTCCATAAGTTTCTGGAAAAGAATCTTTATCTGCCACCCACAAAAAATCAGGATGATTATAGGAATACCATTCGCCACCGATAATTTTATTTTGAGAATCTAGTTCTAAGTCATAGAGGTATTCTGCGTTTGAAAATTTTGATTCCTGAAACTCAACGGTGTTGGGAGAATTTTCAGATACGTATGTAACCCTCATCTTTATGCCTACAATAGATTTTGCCTCAGCTGCACGAACAGTTTTTCTCCCATCTGTATCCCATTCGCCAATTTTTATAATTGCATCTGCCAGTGTTTTGCTTTCAATTTTTGTTTTGGGATTATAATAAGTATATTCGTAACCATATACTGGCTGATTCCAAACTTGATAATCATAGGTCGCATCCATTACGAAAGAGCGATCAAAAATACCTATCTGGTTAACAATGGCCAAGTGCCAAGTTCCAGGATTATTGTCTAAACAATCCAGCTCTTTTGGTCTTCCCATTTGATCAACGGCAGGTCCTTTTGAATTGCAGCGTCCACCAACAAATCTTGAATTAAACTGTCCTTTTGCCCATAATAAAGTACCGAGAGCTTTTATATCTGAGGGGTTAAATATTACTTTGCCTGCACTGGTCTTAATATCTACTCGTTTTTCTGGATTTGGCATCATCATCGCGGCTGCTGACCATCCATGACAAAGGCCCATCCATGTCTCTACTTTTCCATATTCTTTATAGTAGACTTCACCTTCGGCCCAGCTAG
>JAQTTZ010000046.1 GCA_028710485.1 Bacteriovorax sp.
CTTTGATAGGGGTTTAGATTTATCAAAAGTTTTTAATAAAACGTCTAAACCTTTTAGGAAAGACATTTTTGAATTGTCTTCTAATCTTTTAGGTCGAAAATCAAAGTAATAATCCTTATTATTGAAACGCAAAAAATATTGTAATCGCGCGGAAGGTGAAGCCTTATCTGGACGTCTGCTCATCTCGATCAAAGAAAGCATTGTGGCTTTTTGGATAAAACTAAAGTTCTTTGTTTCAAAAAGTTTGGGCAATAAAGGTCGGTAGTATTTTAGAGTTGAATCATCTTCAAGAAGAAGTTGAATTTTATTATTTTCATAACAATAAAGATTTTTTTTATTAAACTTGTCGAACTTCGATTCAAGGGTTTTAGGTGCCGCCAATGATTCAACTTTTTTGGTTAGAAAGCTACAGCTAGCACAGAACAGGATAAAAATTAAGAAGAACCGTTTATTAATCATTCTCTTGAACTCGATCATCAATATAGTAAAAGCCTTCAATGGCCTCTTTTACTGGGGCCTTATTTTTTATAGAATCCAGAAAAATTTCATCCAAATTGAGGCCTTCAGCTTCTTTGTTTAACGCCTGAACTACAAAGATTATCCACATTCCCGAGTGCTTTTCTCCAGTAGAGGCCTGAGTAGTGAAATTCAAAATACGGTAGCCTTTATTGATGAACTCATAGAAAAGCTTATCAAACTGTTTTTCTCTGTAGCCAGAGGCCCGCGCTGGTGGAGAGGGGATAAAGAAGGTAAAAGATTGGATTTTATAGATTTTTGTAAGACCCAAGAGAGATGTTATAAGCTTAAACACGTTCGACTTTCCTGATAAATTCTATTTTTATTTTTTTAAGCATCAAAGTGACACCAATCCAATGATAACCTGTTTTAAAATTTAGTGGAAAACTTTACCCACGATAAAAAATTTTACAACAAAAAATTAAATACGGTTATACTTATAAGTGTAGAGGATAGGATGTTCTCTTACTAGTGGCAGGATGCCAAAAAAAATGGGGGCTTTGCAGGGGCCCCCTTTTTTATGCCCACGACGGGCTGTATTTCTGCGAGAGGCAGGAGCCGAAGCAGAAACCTCCTCAACCCACTAATCTAACTTTTTAATTATCTTAATCATCAAACATTTAAGTCTTTAGTTTAGAATACTTTTATCCATTTTTAAATCTTTGGCAGTTATACCATCTGCCAGCTTTAGAATTTCAAATTTGGTTCCATTAGGTTTAAAAACTCCCAATTCTGTTACTACAATATCAACGACATCTAGTCCGGTAAAAGGAAGGAGGCATAGAGGAAGAAGTTTAGCGACTCCATCCTTAGAGAAATGGTTCATCATAATGATGACTTTTTTTGATCCATTCACTAAATCCATCGCCCCTCCCATGCCTGTTACTTTTTTACCAGGAACCATCCAGTTCGCAAGATTTCTGGATACATCGACTTCCATCCCACCTAGGACGCAATAATCTATATGTCCTCCGCGAATCATTCCAAAACTCATAGCGCTATCGAAAAAACTGGAGCCTTTTTTTATGGCAATAGTTTCTTTTCCAGCATTGATGAGAGTAGATGAAACAGAATCTTTTTTAGGTCTTCCACTAACACCTAAAACACCATTTTCTGAATGAATCATAATGTTAAGCTCATGAGGTATTCTTTCTGCAATCGCAGTGGGCATACCAATTCCAAGATTTACCGAGGTATGCGGTTTGAAAAATAAAATAACTTCATCTGCCATTTCGGCATTAGTCCAGGTCATATTTAATCCTTATCGGTAATTAAAAATTCAATTTCATTTTTATAATTTTTTCCCTGGAAAATCCGTTGTACAAACAATCCCGGAAGATGAATATCATGCGGATCTATTTCTCCGACATCAACTAATTCTTCAACTTCAACAATCGTTGTCTTCGCGGCCATGGCCATTAAAGGAGAAAAATTTCGTGCTGTTTCTTTGAACCAAAGATTGCCAAAAGTATCTCCACGTTGAGCTTTAATAATGGCAAAATCAGCGTGCAGAGCAGTTTCCATAATGCAGGGACGATCAAAAATTTTAACCTCACGGCCCTCGGCTATTAATGTCCCGTACCCCGTAGGTGTGTAGAAAGCACGAATGCCCATCCCTGCTGCCCTGATGCGCTCTGAAAAAGTCCCTTGAGGAACAAGTTCCACTTCAATTTGTTTGTTAAGCATTCGCACTTCTAGATCGGGATTTCCTCCGACGTATGAGCAATAAGCTTTTTTGATTTTGTCTTGGATCAAAATTTTAACTAAACCTCTTCCGGAATTTCCAATATTATTAGAAATTACCGTAAGGTCAGATACATTCATATTGGTAAGTGCATCGATGCAATTTTCAGCAATCCCACAGAGTCCAAAACCTCCACTCATTAGAGTCATTCCAGATTGAAAATCATGAAGAGCACTTAAGGCATCTTTAAAAACTTTAGGATTTTTATTGCTCATAGATTTTCCTCGAGAACTTCATAAATCTTACTCATTCCTTCTCTAAGAAGGGATTCTGATATGATGAGTGGAGGTGCCAAGATAATACGATTAGTTTGGGCCACTAGATATAGACCTTTGTTGAAAAATTTTTTTCCTGCAACTGACTTATGAAGATCAACTGCACAGAGAAGACCGTGAACTCTAATTTCCTTCACAATCGAAAGACTTTTTAATTTTTCGAGTTCTGCTTTAAAAATATTTTGGACATGACTCAAATTGTCTTGAAATTTTTTATCGTGAACAATCTCAAGAACTCCTTTCATTGCCGCCATTCCAAGTGGGTGGGCGTAATTAGTCAGTCCACAGCAGAGGATGTTTTCTTCATAATGATCAGCAATTTTTTCCGATGTCCAGACGGCCCCAAATGGAATCATCCCACCCGATATTCCTTTAGCTAGACATAGAAGATCAGCTTCAACTCCGTAATGCATATATCCGAAAGCTTTACCAGTCCGCTCAAATCCACAAACCACTTCGTCCATTACTAAAAGAATATTAAATTCGAGGCATAGTTTTTTAATACCTTGCCACCATTCTTTTGTTCCAGCATAGACGCCATTTCCACCAGTAATTGTTTCAAGAATAAAGGCGGCTATGTTATCTGGCCCGTTTTTCAAAATAATATTGCGAGTTTTTTCAAGTGCATCTAACTCATTGGGCTCAGGTATTCTCACGACCCAGCCTTCTGGAGTCATATGAGCAGGATTTCGCCAGTCACCTGTGGCCGATAAAGCACCTAGAGTTGCTCCGTGATAAGAGTTAGTTCGTGCTAAGACAATTTTTTTCTTAGTGATATCTCTGGCAATTTTAAGGGCATTTTCAACACTTTCAGCTCCACTCGTTGTATAAAAAATTTTTCCGTTTTCTTTTTTCATATAACGAAGAAGACTTTGAGTGGTTTCAATTTTACCAGGATAAATTCCCTTAGGAGAACTCATGGGAATTGTATCGAGCTGATCTTTGATATGTTTAATTATGATCGGATGATTATGTCCAAAATGTGCCTGATAGCTGATTGAGGTCATATCGATTAAGTGCCGGCCATCAGTGGTTGTTATTGTAACGCCATTGACGCTGGCAATCTCAAAGGTTTCCGCATCTTTTTGTTTGGTCCAGGAAATATAGTATGGAAGTTTCATCGTGAACTCTATTGTTATTTAATTTTTATAAAATCATTACCTTCGAGCGTAAATTCATATTCTTTATAATCGCTATCATGGGCCGGACAGCCTCTCCAGAAAATATGAGTTCCAGTTTTTAAATCACTCACACCACCACCACAAGTGGAGGAGGGGTCTTGTGTTCCATTTTCAAAATGAGAACAAATAGATTTTGGAAATTGATCATGATCGGTAAGAAGATTTTTAAAGTCGGTGAGGTCAGTCACTTTATGAGTTTTTTGAGAGAGGAGATTGTATCGATTAAAAGTTGTCGAACTCATCGATTTTTTGTCTTCTAATTTTTCAATTTCATAACCTATGCAATGATTTGTATGAAAAATGCCACCAACTTGGCCGCGATTTAAGGCCGAAACTTTTTCTGATACAGAGGGGGTAATTTCTAAGTGCTCACCACCTTCAGGAGTGCTGATGAGATAGTTATGTCCAGATGTAACAGGTGCATTGAGGAGAGTTGTGCGCATTTCTCCTAAGTTTTTAGCCTCAAGTGTTTTTCGAACGAGGACAGGCCAGATAAGACCTATTTTTGCATTAGTGGTATTAATATTATTCACACCAATTAACCCATTATGAGTGTTTACTCCCATAAGGCCTATACAACCTACTAATGTCAAAACTAATTGTGCCGAGTGTATGTCATTTTGAGGAACATGAATAAGGCACATATAGTTTTTTGCTGTTCGGTGCATATCCCAAGTCTGGCCTGAGAGGGTCTCAGTTGGAGTCTGGATATGTACAGTCGAGCAACCTTCCTCTGGTAAACTAATATCGCGAAAATCAGTATAGTTATTAAGTATAACTAAATCTGTTAATGTGAGGTTAGCTCCTGCCGCCATTCCTTCAATCTCTTGTGCAAGATGAGGAGCAAATGAACGCGAAAGTTCCAACTGCTCTAAGGCCAGCAGATCTAATTTTCTTGAAAGCGCCGGATTTTTCGCAAGCATTAAACCGCGACGAATTTCAGCTAATTCGCGAATGGCAGTTCTAAATTCTTCACCATGGGAAAAACCCCATTCTTTAGACGATTTTCCGGCCTGGTATTTAATATAAGGAAATTGGCAATTGGTACTCATGAGTCTAAATACTCCTTCATCGAATCGTAAGAAGGACAGACGATATAGCGATCCCCGTTATGGATAAACATTTTACTCATAGACGCCGGAATAGATCCTTTAAAATATCCAAAACCATTATCAATTTTGATAATATCAATTTCATGACGAGAGAGATTCTCAACCAACTTTTGATGAAAGAGCTTGGCCGTTTGCTTATAATCATCCAGGTTTTTGGTTACATTTTTAAATGAATGATAATACGTATTAAAAGAAAATTCATCACCATCCCAGGTACTGATCATCATCAATGGTTGCTCTAAATAATATGCATCACTCGCAAAGGCTAAACCCGCTTGGCCTGATAAATAAACGAGGCCCGCGTCTGGAGAGATGTCATCAAAAGATGAAGCAAAAAAGTTTTTTTCAGAAAAACGATAAAACTGAGATGCTGTTTCATTATAAACTAAAGCAACTTTATGTTTGGTCGCAAGATCGCGTAGTCCACGTAAAAATTCATAAGGCATTTTGTCCATGGTTTTTTGCAAAACAGGTTCTACCCATACCGCAAAATAAGTTCCAAGTTTAAATTCACTCTCAACGAGCTTAAGAATTTCCTGGAAATTAAATTCACTGGCATTTGGCAATTTTTTCACTTCAAAATAAGGTTCAACATCCAGACTCAAAGACCGTGCTAGGGCCGAACCATTTCCAAAATAATGATTTTTAAAAGTCATCATTTTAGTAATATGGTTTTCCTTAATTTCTGGCCTGGATTTTACCCAAATAGTTTTTGCAACCTTATCTACACATTCAGACTGTCCAGAACAGGTATAGCCATGGCGAAGATTTTCAGGAAGAAGATTGATAACTTCTTTAATTCCTTTTAAGAAAGTTTCGCTGACAAAATTTGAAAGACATACTTTATTAACGGCAAAAGGCATTTGCAGGTCAAAATACTCTTTGCTTAAACTTTTTACAGAAAGAGGAATAGTTGTGGCCCTGGATAAATGGATATTCGGCTTTTGCCATTTTGCCTTAGTTGTATAATAAAAAACATCGCGATGAGTTTCAAAATCGGGATAATCTTCATGCATATAAGCTTGTTCTATTGCCCCCAAGGACATATTAATATTAATCATTGCGGCGGCAAGGCGGTCTCGGTTGCGTCCTTGTATTCGCTTAATTCCTTTGGTTAGTGCCATGGCCGAAAGAGCGTATTTTAAACCTCTACCAAGGCCTTCACCCTGAAGGGCCGGATCGACAGTTACATCTAACATATAAAGAGAATCTTCTTCATGAAAGTTAGGATCCATACGAACGCCACGCTCAAGTGGATAAAGCTTTAATGGACCAGCAAATGCAATTCCCATTAGTTTTTTATCGCTATTATTGATAATTCCTAAGCATAACGAATTGCGATTGAGAACCGTGTGCTCAAATTTTTCAATGTCAGTCTGTCTGGCCGGCTCGTAAACCTTTCTTTCTAAATTGATTATGTCCTGCCGATAAATTAAAAAATTATCAGCAGAAATTTCGATTAATTGAATGTCTGTATTATTAGTAATAAGTTTTTCGATTTTTTCAAAAATATGCTTACTGTTAATCTTTTTACCTAAAAGTTTTTCAAGTTTCGTTGAAATAAGTAGTTCATGCCATTCGTAAGATTCTCTAGCATCAGTGCAATCTGTATCGACATGAGTAGGTAGTGGATGAACTTCATTTAAGAAAAGTTCTCGGCAAATAAAATCTAATCTCTCAAATAAAAAGTTTAGATCCTTCTCTCCAAAAGAGAGATTTAATCTAAAGCGAAGAGTCTGACCGCCCGCTGGATAGTAGAGGAGTCCGTGTTTAAAGCGAACATCGACAAACTTATTAAGCATAGCAGGGTCATTCAAGTCAAAGGCAAAGGCCAGTCCATTGACACGAGGACGAGAAATAAATTTATCATGCTTTTTAAGAAGAGCATCTAGTTTTGGCCTAACAATATTTTCTAATTCAATTATTCGGGACTGGCATTGATCGAGGCTAATGGCATGGGCGTATCCGCGAAAAGCTGAGGCCACTGAAAATTCTTCACCTTTAAAAATATTTTTTGTTTCATGATGACTTAAGACAATTCCGACTTGGGCCTTTTTGGCACAGATAACATAGTCTGGATTAAGTTGAAGGCCCTCGAGTCCGCGAAGATTGAATTGTCGATGCCAGAAGAATTCCTTACCTAAATGAAAACCTGTTTGCACTTCATCATGGATCACTGCAACTTTAAAAGTTTTGGCCATTAATAATAAAGCAGTATGAAAACGGTCAGAAGAATAACAGTCTCCACCTTCACATTGCATTGGCTCGATTAAAATAGAGAAGATTTTTTTAGTAAGGAGCTGCTTCCTAACACTAAGAAGTGAATCAACTTCTTTTTTTACCATGGGATCATTAGACCAACTCTCAGGAATTTTAAAATCTTTAAGAGAAGCTTCATTCCATATCTCTCTCCAATTTTCTGGAAAATGAACATTAATTATTCCGTCATTAAGCTCAGGGTATTTGACGTATTCGGCGAGATAATTTTTCCATTCAAATGGCTCGCGTTTTGATTTATTCCAGGTGGCCGCCAAGGTGATCATCATACGACCGTGAAAAGATCCTTCAAAGGCCAGAACTTTATTGGCTTCCGGGTGAACACGAGATCTGTAGCAATAACCTAGCGCTGTTTCATTGGCCTCGGCCCCTGAGTGTACCATGGTAATAGATGTTTTATTCCAGTTGAGTTTACGATTGAAAAATTTTTGATAGGCCTTGCGCATATCTTTAAATTCTTTAGTTGTGGCATCGTTCATCCAGGATTCTAAAAATTCAGTTGTTCCAAAAAAAACGGAAGGATTAAATCCATGTCCCAAAGTGGCAATTTGAGATGCTGCATCCAAAAGATAATGGGTACTGCCGTCACTACTTTCTATTCCCATGTAAGGACCAAGAGAGTCCTTGAGCTTGGTCATATAAGTTTTCTTCTCGGCAGGAATCATTTTATTGGCATAATAATGCTTTAAAATTTCAGAACCATGATTTGCATCTTCGGCGTTAATAATTGGTAGCAACATTATGGACCTCTTAACTTTAAAAATAACTTATAGAATATTTTGTGCGATGATATCTTTAAAAAACTTATTAAATGAATGCCCATTATTTTCCATCATTTTTGGAAACATCGAAATAGGAGTCATTCCTGGAAATGTATTGATCTCGTTTAATAATATTTCACCTTCAGTGGTATAGAAAAAATCAATACGTGATAAATGACGAAGCTTTAAGTGCGTAAAAGCTTTAATGGCATAACTTCTCATTTTATCTACTGCTTCTTTGGGTAAATTAGGCGCCACTATTTCGGTAGAAGTGCTGCTGTTTGGATCGTATTTTTCTTCGTATGAATAAAATTTGCTGGGACAATTAATTTCTCCCGGAATAGTTGCGATAATCGCTCCTTCATATTCATAAGTAGAAATTTCGAGTTCTCGTGCATCTACCATTTTTTCGACTAGAACATAGCTAGAGTATTTAAACGCGCTCAAAAGTGCCGTGTCGAGTTCTTCTTTTTTAAAGATCTGGAAACAACCTATACTCGAGCCTTGTGAAGCTGCTTTGACAAAGATTTTTCCGTAGCGATCAAATAGGTCATGAGCACGTTTTTTATCTTCCATGCTGGCCAGGAATTCAAAAGGAGTGTTCGGAATTTCAAGAGCGTTAAACCATAATTTGCTGGTAACTTTGTTGAAGCAATTGATACTGGCTTCAGGACCGCATCCAATATAAGGAAGGCCGGTTAATTCAAAAAAGGTTTGAATTTCACCCGTTTCTCCAGGAGGACCGTGGATGCAGGGAACGACAATATGAATCTCTTCGGTTTTAATGCCAACTAATTGGCGCTTAAAATTCATCTCGACAATTTCACCTTGGATATTATCAGGGTCCAGCTTGCGAAAGATTTTATCTTTGCCAATTTCGACTTTGATAACATTATAGAGACCAATATCGTTAAGATTTTTTTCAATATATTTTGAAGAGACTAAAGAAATGTCGTGTTCGGGACCGCCACCTCCGCAGAGAAGCAGAATATTTTTTTTCATGAACCAATCCTTTGGTTGAAACGTCTTGGGGTCATCATTAACCCCAAGATCAAAATGTAATTAGCGCAATTTAGCTGGAACTTTTTCCAAATTTAATTTTAAAAAGAACTCTTTTAATTCATCGATCGTCATATTTCGAGAGTTGGCTTCACCATGTGCTCTCATACTGACGGCCTTATTTTCCATTTCTCTATCTCCAACAACTAGCATGAATGGAATTTTTGATTGTTGGATTTGGCGAGTCTTGTACCCCATTGTTTCATTTCTCTCATCTACTTTTATGCGCAGTCCGAGTTCTTTTAAATCAATGGCCAAAGTCTTACAAAAGTCTAAGTGTTTATCTGTGCTCACTGGAACGATAACCGCTTGCTCAGGAGAAAGCCAGAAAGGAAAAATACCTGCAACATGCTCAAGGTAAACTCCGAAAAATCGTTCTAAAGATCCTAGAAGAGCGCGGTGAATGACCACTGGGCGAACATCGTGGCCTTCCTTATCAGTGTATTTCAAATCAAAACGATCTGGAAGTTGGAAATCCAACTGAATCGTTCCAAGTTGATGCCATCTACCAATAGCATCAGCAATTTGAATATCAATTTTTGGCCCGTAAAAAGCACCGTCACCGGCATTAATATGATAAGCGTGACCAGTTCTATCGAGAGCGCCTTTAAGTGCCGCTTCTGCTAAATCCCAAGTGGCATCATCGCCGGCCTTTGATTCTGGGCGAGTAGAGAGGCCTACTTTTATTTGATTAAACCCAAAATGGTCGTAACAGATAAAAAACATTTCCATTAATTTAATAATTTCAGCTTCAATACCTTCCATTTGAATAAAAATATGGGCATCGTCCTGGCAGAATGAACGCACGCGAGTTAGACCCGCGACAGCTCCCGCACTTTCATAGCGGTGAAGACGTCCAAAATCTGCATATCTCATAGGAAGATCGCGGTAAGAGTATTTATAGTGCTTGAACATCAACATATGACATGGACAGTTCATCGGCTTTAAAGCGAATTCTTTTTTATCCACTTGAGAAAAATACATATTTTCTTTGTAATGAGCATAGTGCCCTGATGTATGCCATAGGTCAGAATCGAGGAGCATAGGAGTAATAACTTCATCGTAGTCGTATTTCACATAAATTCTTCTCATAAAGGCCACTAGTTCGTTATAAACAGTTGCCCCTTTAGGCATAAAGAAAGGTGAAGCTGGAGCTACTTGATCAAAGTGAAAAAGCTCGAGTTCTTTACCTAACTTTCTATGATCGCGTTTTTTTGCTTCTTCTAAAAAGACTAGATGGTCTTCAAGCTGTTTTTTAGTCGTAAAGCTTGCCGCGTAAATCCTTTGAAGCATTTTATTATTAGAGTCACCTTTCCAGTAAGCACCGGCAGTGTGAAGTAGTTTAAAAAACTTTGGAAGATGTCCAGTGTTTTCAACATGTGGGCCACGGCAAAGGTCAACGAATTCTCCTTGCTGGTAACAAGTTATTTCCTGATCAGCAGGGATATCTGAAATCACCTCAACTTTAAGGGGTTGATGTTTATTTTTCCAAAACTCAATGGCTTCATCACGATTAAAAACCATTCTAGTGATAGGAAGTTTTTCGTCGATGATGTCCATCATGCTTTTTTCGATTTTTGCTAAATCCTCATCAGTGATCTTCACATCCATATCTATATCGTAATAAAACCCATTTTCTATCACTGGGCCGATCCCGAATTGAGGATTATGGTCTTTATAAACTCGATTAACAGCTTGGGCCATAAGGTGAGCAGTTGAGTGGCGGATAGTGTCAAGTTCGTATTTGGCCATTTAAGTCTCCGAAAGAGGATGAAATGTGAAAATTTTACACTCTTAGAATAGCAGTGATAATCATTTAAATCAACGAGTTGAATCTTACTTTTAGAAAAATCTTACAACGTCCTTTTGACGCTCAAAACGGCACGTGATATGACCTTCGAACTTCACTTTTTAAAAAAGAGTTAGAGGTAAATATTTTTGGGAGAAACCTATGGTTACGACTCTAGATTTTGGAAGTTCAGAAACTCTTTCTGAAGGTCATCCGGCACTTGGACTTTTTCAAGACGATACTAAGAAAGAAGATCTTGCAATAACGAGTTCTGACATCGGTAGATCATATTATCAATTGGGAAAACTCTATTATGATAAAGCAGATTTAGATAAAGCAGAAGAAGCTTTCCTCAAAGCATTGTCTTACGCAGAACCTATTAGAGATGGATTTTCAATTCTCAAAACTTACGGATTTTTAATTCGTCTAGCTTCAGAAAAATTAGAAGATGCTAAGGCCCAAAAATATATTCTTGAAAGTGAAAAATTAATGGATGCTCTAAGCAGAGCCCTTCCAACTCTTACATCTGAGTTCTTTTATAACCTTGGTGTTGTAAAAAATTACGGTGGAAATTTTGAAGCAGCAAAATCTAATTTTGAACTTGCTTACAAAAAATCATCTGAAGAAAATGAGCCCGAATTGCTTTCAAAATGTCTTCTTTCTTTAGCAACGAATGCTTTTTATAGAAAAGATTTTGAGTTAGCGCTTCGTTACTTAGACCAACTCAACGACCTTCTAAAAATCATAAAAAAGTTCTACCTTTCAGGTGCCATGTATAATTACTACGCAAAGATTTTTATTGAGCTCAATGAAAATGAAAAAGCACTCAATTACTACAAGCTGGCCAATGAATATCTTCAAAGTAAAAAATGCTGGAACCTTTATGGATATATTCTTTTTGGTAAAGCAACTGCTCTTAAAAAATCCGGAAACTTTGATGATGCCCTTAATATGTTCCACCTCGCTCAAGAGTCAATTGATGTGGCCATCTTTAAGCGCCTAAATCATCTTATTGAAGCTGAAATTGACGATGTAAATGACAGCACTGTTGATTTGTACTTAGACCGCACGAATAGAAAAATTGTTGAAAGGTCTTTAGGAACAATCGATTTTAAACACCGTTTTGTCCTTCTTGAAATCCTATTCTTATTATCGAAAAATTCAGGTACATATTTTGATAAAGAGCAATTGGCGAAAATGATCTGGAAAGATGAATACAATCCTTTAATCCACGATAAACTTATTTATACGAGTGTAAGTCGCTTGAGAAAATTAATTGAACCAACTGATTCAGATTCAAAAAGAAAATACATTATACGCGGTAAAGATGGTTATACTTTTAACCCGCTTGCAAAAATCCGTTTTCATATGGAAGTTAAAACGAACTCTGAGCGATCAATCGGTAACGTTGATTTAAGCTCTCCAGTTTAGTTTTTAACTATTTAGTGTTGGAATTTAATTTTATAGCAATCGAAGGCCATCTCACTTTTACGAGTGAGATGGCCTTCGTGCTTTCTGAGCTCGACCGCCAGTTCTTTCCTACACCTTGGGGGCATGATTCATGGGAAAAGCTATTTCTTGACCATGACCGCTTATTGATTTTGCTCAAGACCCAAGAATCAGTAATAGGGTTTTGCCTCTTTGACAAATCAGTCGCAGATTCCTTTGCGCATCTACTTAAAATCTTAATCCATCCACAATTTAGAAATATAGGATTATCAAAAAAACTTTTAGGTTCGGCCCTTTTAAATCTTGAAAATGCTGGGTGTTCACAGTTTTTTTTAGAAGTTGAGGAAGATAATTACGCAGCACAGAAGCTATATTTATCTGCAGCATTTCAAATTATTCATTGCAAGAAAAATTTTTACGGAGCGAATCGTTCGGCCCTCATAATGACCAGAGCTAATAAATCCCACAGTTAGTTTGCAAATCCTTAAAATTTTGTTATAGTGCAAACGTAGTCACTTTTTATCCGTATCTTCTATGAACCTTTAAAGAGTTTCTATCGCCAGAAATAAAGTATTAATTTGTACTGATATAGTAAGGGTGGATTTTAAATTCCGCCCTTTTTTTTTATTTTTTTACTAGGATTCTAAGAAATGGTACTTCGCGGTCCACGAAGCGGAATGGAACTAAAATTCTATGACATAGCTTCAAAAATATTAAGTGATTTAGATCTAGAGATGTACGATCTTGAGTGGAGTGCTCCATCTGGTCAATTGAGTCTCTTCATTATGAATCCTAAAACGAAAACAGCTTTGATTGAAGACTGCGTGAAAGTCGATCGCGCCTTTACTCCTTTTATTGAAAGCGAAACGTGGATGCCTGAGAATTTAACGCTCGAAGTTTCTTCTCCAGGACTTTTTAGATTTCTGACTTCTCATGAGCATTTTAAAGGGGTTGTAGGTCAGGAAGTAACGCTAAATTTAGTTAAAAAAATTGATGAAACAATCTATCCAGATTTTCCAAAAGTTCTTCGCAATAATTTAAAAATTAAAGTGAAGTTGTTAGAGGCTAAAGATGAATCGATTGTCTTTGATGCCAGGGGAGTTCAAATAGAAATTCCTTATACTCAGATAAAGAAAGCAAATTTAGAAACAGACTTTAATAGTCACCAACCAGATATAGAAAGACAGGAAGGTTGAAATGAATAATTTCTCAGAACTTGGACGAATGATTGAAACACTAGGAAAAGATCGTGGAATCGACAAAAGAGTTGTCGTGAAAGCAATTGAACAAGCTTTTTTAGTGACTGCTAGAAAGAAATACGGAATTCAAGGTGAGTATGAAACTCGCTATAACGATGCAGAAGATGAAATTGAAATCTATCAATATAAAAATGTTGTAGAAAATGTTAAAGATCCGATTATCGAAATCACTATCAATGATGCTCGCACTTTAGACGAAGCTGTTGAAGTGGGGGACCAATTGGGGATTCGAATTGAAAATCCAAGTTTTACTCGCGTAGATGTTCAGACTGCTCGTCAAATTATTTTTCAAAAAGTAAGAGATGCTGAAAGAGAAATTTTATTCTCTGATTTCAAACACCGTGAAGGTGAGTTGGTTACGGGGATTGCTCGTCGTTACGAACGTGGAAACGTAATAGTTGACCTCGGAAAATCGGATGCAATTCTTTCAAGAAAAGAATTGATTCCAGGTGAAAACTTTAAAACGGGTGACAGAATTCAGGCTTATTTATCTGAAGTTGTAATGACCAATAGAGGACCTGAAATTCGTCTTTCACGAACTTCTCCAATGTATCTTGTAAAATTATTTGAAATAGAAGTTCCAGAAATTCTTGATGGAAATATCGAAATTAAATCAGCGGCCAGGGAGCCAGGGCAACGTGCGAAAATCGCCGTTTATACAAGCGAAAAAGATATCGATCCAGTCGGTGCTTGTGTTGGTATGAAAGGGTCTCGCGTTCAAAACGTGGTTAACGAACTTCAAGGTGAAAAAATTGATATCGTAAGATGGAACTCTGATATTGAAATCTTTGCGAGAGCAGCTCTTGCTCCTTCAGAAATTTCTAATATTCAAGTTGACTACAATAATCATTCAATGGATGTGGTTGTTGAAGAAGATCAGTTATCATTGGCAATCGGTCGTCGCGGACAAAACGTTCGTCTGGCAGCGATGCTTACTGGTTATAAAATCAATATTATTTCTAAAACTAAGCTACAAGAAAAAATCAAAAAAGCTGTTGAGAATCTTCTTCAGATTGTATCAGTTTCAGATGCTCGCGCTCAAATGCTGGTTCAAAATGGAATCATGTCGATTGGCGATTTAGCAGCTCTTGATGCTGAAACATTATCAGTCATGCTTCATGGAAATGTAGCTGATGCACAAAATATTATAAATGATACTCATGAGGCTATCGAAAAAGGATTAATCAATCTTCAACATGATGAAGAAGAGTTGGTATCAGCTTCAGCTGTTCCAGCTTATAAAGGATTATTAGATAAGCATAAAGAAGACAAAGGCGACGGCAAAGATAAATTTTCAGAAGCAGAAAGACGCTTAAGAGAAGAGCTTGCAGCTTTTAAATTGAAGTAAAAAAGAAATGTAAACGGAGTTAATAATGCCTAAAAAAGTTTTTGAGCTGGCAAAAGAGTTAGAGATGGGGCCACTAGATCTGGTCGAATCTCTAAAGACTAAAGGTTTTAACGTAAGAAACCATATGGCCGAACTTTCTGATGATGACGTCACAAAGTTTCTTTCTGCCTTAAAAAAAGACAAAGTAGAAAGTGCTGGTACTGACGTTAAAAAGAAAGTTGTCAGAAAGAAAGTTATCGCTAGCGAGTCAAAAACGGTTGAAAAGAAAACTGTCTCGACTAAAGCAGTCGAGAAAAAAACGATTGAGAAAAAACCCGCCGATGAAGCCGTTCTTCAAGTTTCAGAAACTGAGGTTTTTGCTGCAAAATCGCCGGCCTTAAAAAAGAAAGCGACAGTTATTCGCAGAAAAACTGATGAAAAAGAAACAGGCTACGAATACGAAGGAGAAGAAGTTCAATCTTCTTCTTTAAGCGCTCTCTATGAAGAGGAAGCTGAACAAGAAGAAATTACTGAGAACGAAGAATTTGAAGAAATACCTGAAATTTCAACAATTCAACCGGCCGTTGCTAAAACTCCGGGACCTGCTACGAGTGGCGGTCTTCGCGTAGTTTCAAAACCAGTTGCTCGTGTTCCTGTTCCTGTTCCTGAAATCCGCACTGAAGCAGTTGTTGAAGTCAGAAAATCTTCACCTGCAACGACAATAATTAAAGCTGAAGATAGAAAGGCCGGAATAGATCGTCCTCATAGATTTACTCCTATTTATACTCCTTCTAAAGATCCTCTTTTCAGAGAAGCTCAAGAAGCTAAAGAAGCTAAAGCGAAAGAAGAGGCTGCTCGTCGCCCTCTAACAACTGCTCCTAAAGTTGGTACAGGTACGGCCCAAGAAGAAGAAAAAAAACGTGGTGAAGAAGAAGCAGATAAAAAACGCTTAGGTGGATTGGCATCGTTAATGACTGGTAAAAAAGTTATTGCGAGTAAAGCTCAGACCATTACAATGTCTCGCGCAGAAGAAGAATTGCGCTCTTATACCGCTTTAAGTGGTACAGGTAGACCAATCTATACTCAAATTATGAGAAAAAAGGATTATTTGGGAGCAACTCAACAGACAGAAAAAACAGAAGTTAAAGAATCTAAACGAGTTATTATTATCCATAAGGGATCTGAACTTGGAGAGCTGGCTAAAAAGCTAAGTCTCAAGTTTAAAGACCTGGTTGATGAATGTTTAAATCTAAATCTTTTAATTAAAGAAACAGATTATGTGGGCCCAGCTTTGGCTGCAGATATTTGTGCTCTTTTTGGTTATAGAGTTGAAGACAAGGCTTTCAATGAAGAAAAAATCATTGGTAGGGCCATTGTTTCAGAAGATCAAAAAAGTGCATTTCCTACTCGTCCACCAGTCGTTGCGATCATGGGGCACGTCGACCATGGGAAAACAACTCTCTTGGATTCAATTAGAAAAGCTAAGGTCGCTTCAGGTGAAGCCGGTGGTATCACTCAACATATTGGTGCTTATTCGGTTCAAGTTGAAGGCGAAAAACAAGTTACTTTCCTAGATACTCCGGGACATGCGGCTTTCGCGGCCATGAGACAACGTGGAGCTCATGCGACTGATATTGTAGTTTTAGTCGTTGCTGCTGACGATGGTGTTATGCCTCAGACCAAAGAATCAATTAAATATTGTGAGAACGCTGGTGTGCCAATTATCATCGCGGTAAACAAAATGGATAAGCCAGGTGCTAATCCAGATAACGTAAAAAGAGAACTTACTGAATTCAATTTAATGCCTGAAGACTGGGGAGGACAGACACAATATGTTCACGTCTCTGCTCTAAAAGGTACTGGGATTGATGAACTGTTAGAAGCTATTTTACTTCAAGCTGAAATTCTTGATTTAAGAGCGAACCCGAAAGCTTCCGTTGAGGGTGTTGTTATTGAATCTAAGATTGAGCCAGGAAGAGGTCCAATTGCGACTCTTCTTATTCAAAACGGAACACTTCATAAAGGTGATTACCTCGTTGTAGGTGAAACTTTTGGTCGTGCTAGATCACTTACTGATCACGTTGGTGCTCAGTTAAATGATGCCGGTCCTTCGACTCCAGTTCAAATTTTGGGACTGGAAGGAACTCCAGCTCCGGGAGATAGACTCAATATTGTAAAAAGCGAAAGAGAAGCTAAAAAAATCGCAGAGAACCGTATTCAAGAAAGAAAACTTTTGGCTGCTGCTCCAGAGAAGAAAAAAGTATCTCTGGAAGATTTCTTTGCCAATGCAGCGAAAGAGGGTGAAGAGCAAAAATTCCTTAACCTTATTATTCGCTCTGACGTTCAAGGTTCTTTCGAGGCGATTAAATCCGCTCTTGAAACTCTTGGTAACGCAGAAGTTGCAGTTAAAGTTATCGCAGGTGGGGTCGGTCCAATTACTGATTCGGATGTTCAAATGGGAGCGACGTCAGGTGGATTCGTTATCGGATTCAATATGCGTCCAGTAACTTCAGCTCGAAAGATGGCAGAAGATAAAGGCGTAGATATTAAAAACTACTCTGTTATTTATGAACTTATAAATGATGTTAAACTTGCTCTTGAAGGGCTACTTGAACCTGAGTTCGTTGAAGAATTTATTGGTCGCGCCGAAGTAAGAGAAGTTTTCAATATTCCAAAGGCCGGAATAATTGCTGGGTCATATGTTATTGATGGCAAGATCGCTCAAGGTTGTAATATTCGTCTTCTTAGAAATGGGAAGATCATGCACGATGGAAAACTTTCTTCGCTTAAACGTTTTAAAGACGATGTTAAAGAAGTTAAGAATGGTTATGAATGTGGTATCGCTCTTGAAGGGTATTCTGAAATTAAATCAGGGGATATTTTTGAAGCGTATTTAATGATTCAAAAGAAAAGAACTCTGGATGATGCATCAGGAATGACAAATTCTGGTTCGAAAGAATCACGTCCTGTTTTATAAGTAGTTATGGCAAAAAAAAATAATTTTAAAAAAGCTAAATTTGAAGAAAGACTGTTGAATGAAATCAACAGTCTCCTTCGTACTGGGATTAGTGATGGCCGTCTTCAAAGAGTAAGCATCACTAAAGTTGAAATGTCTCCGGACTACGGCTACGCTGTCGTTTCTTGGGATACGTTTGATGCTTCCACTCGCGGAGACGCAAAAAAAGCTATAGAAGCAGCAGCTGGTCGTATTAGATCTGAACTAGCAAAAGTCTTAGATGTTAGGCATGTTCCTTCTATCAGTTTCGTTTATGACAATCAATTTGAAGAAGAAAAAAAGATTATGGATCTTCTAAAAAGTAATTCTGATAATAATTCTGAAGAATAATTAAACCTCATGGACTACACAAAAATCCCATTAGTCTTTAATGTACGAAAACCAATTGGTGTTTCATCTTTTGATGTCGTTCATTATTTTAAAAAAAATCTTAGTTTTGATTTTGGAAAAATTGGTCATTTTGGAACACTTGATCCATTTGCTGAAGGTGTGCTTCTAATTGGAATTCAAGGCGCACAAAAATTAAATGATTATGTTCACAGGCTTCTGCCAAAAACTTATCGTGCGAGGGGAGTCTTTGGTGGAAAAACACAGACTGGTGATCTAACTGCTCCGATAATTGAAACAAAAGAAATAAGTGATCATTGGAAAAATAAGAGTAGAGAAGAGCTAGAGGCTTTTTTGGGCGAGAAATTTTTAGGAGAGTATTGGCAAAGACCTCATGCCGTTTCTGCTGTTAAATTCGAAGGCAAACGTCTTTACCAACACGTCCTTGAGGGACGGATTATAGAAAAAGAAAAAGTAAAAAGAGAAATCTACTCTTTTGAAATAATCGATTATCAATATCCTTATTTTGATTTTGAAGTGACGGTTTCTTCTGGAACCTATGTCAGAAGTTTATTCGAAGAGATTGCCACACTTTTTGAAGGCCTAGGAGCTCTAGAAACACTAGAAAGATTATCAATCGGAACGCTGAATGTTGACCACGCCATGAAGCAAGAGCAGTGGCCTGTAAAAAATAATTCATTCTTGCTTGAAAGTTTCGCTATCCCTTTGGATCAAGTTTTAGAACTTGATCATATCGTTTTGAATTTGGCACAAACTAAACGTTATTTACAAGGGCAACGCTATCCTCTGATTGAGGTTGAAAAAAGAAGTAACCCAAAACCAATTTGTTCGGAGAATTATTATTGGGTTTATAATGAGGATGGGACTTTGTTGGGCCTTGGCAGGCCTATCTCGATGGAACTCCATGCAATCTTTAATCTAAAGCTTTCAATTTCACTTTTTTCCTAAACATCTCAGTTTCTTATGATAAAATAAATGGATAATAGCTGATGATTTAGCTCGTTTTATTTTAGAGGAGTTTTTGTGAATACGACCTTTATTGCCATGGCAGTGGCGATTCTTTTAGGAATAGGACTTTTGATTGGTATCGGAGCTTTAAGTTTACTCTCAGGAGCGCTTAATTTTCTTTTTATTAAACCTAAAATTGAAATACTAAAAAGCCAATACGGTGAAAATGGATTTGCTTTTAGTTTTGTATGGGATCAAAACGCAGAGCCTGTTAGATTTGACCGCCTAAAAATTCAACTTTTTAATCCATTCGGAAATCCCGTTCAAATGGAAATTACTCGTGAATTCGAAGCATCCGGACAAGATTTTGCTCGCGACTTAGAATTAGGTCCAAAGTTGAGAGAGTTTTTATCGGCAAAAGGTTTAGATAGTGCAACTGTCGATATTGAAGTTTCAGCTTCAAGAGAGAGCGTGACTCATCATATTTCGATGAAGGGAAATTCTTTCAAAGAAAAATATAGTAATGCAATTTTGAGTGCCACAGAGGTGAATGAAAAGTTCTCTGTGCCAGCAGAGAAGGCAAGATTTACAATACCGGAAAGAAGTTTTATTTCTCCTCCACTTCCAAGAACAGGAAAGGCCTTAAAGATAGCTACCAATCCTGAATTTGCAGCTCAGTTTGCTGGTGCGGGGGCCGGTGGGGATGTGAGTGGCGGGGCGGCCGCTGTGGCCAATTTTACAGTCGCAAAGGTTTGGATCGAGCCTGGATGTATTGTGTGTGATGCTTGTGAAGGAATCTTTCCAGAAGTTTTTGATGTGACTGATACAACCTGCCTTATCCGTCCAGGAGCTCCTTTAAATGACGGACTTCGAATTCAAGAAGCAGCTGAGGCCTGTCCGGTTGAAGTCATCAAATTTACCAAAGTCGGATAGATAAAATAAATAAAAATCAATTTTAAAAAGCCCGCTTTGTCGCGGGCTTTTTTTATTAGGTTAAACCAGTTTCTGAAGTGAAAGAGGTCAAAATGGCAAAAATTCTGCCCATGAAAATGGCCGAAAAAAAGAAATCTGGCAACATTATAACAGAGAGGCCTAAGACTGTCGCAGCAGTAACTCCAGTCCAATCAACTCTGAAAAGAGTAAACGATTCGCAATTGCCAAGTCATAACGATTCTCGTTTTGATGATGTATGATTAAGACTTAAATGTTTCGATGATTTTAGACGTGAAGAGTTTTTTAAATCCTTCTTCATTTTCTTTCCAGATACTCTCGAGTGTTACATTGTCAGAAAGAACTGGACACTCAAAAGTGAGAACTGGCGCTCCTAGAACTTGTGGACCGTATTCACCAAGTGAGCCCGGAGTTGGATGAGTGAGAAAATCTGCTTCAATTGGATATTTATTATAGCTTGCAAGGAAATCAGCGATTTCTTTACAGGCCCCATTATAATTAATAACCGGATACCATGAATGAAAGCTAAGAATAAAATGCGGTGGATATTTTTCAAATAGTGACACGAGATATTTATTCTCGGGCTCTGATAAAGGGGCCACACCTGGAAAATACTTGGCTTCACGGGCTTCAGAAGTCCATTGGTTTGAGGGGAGATTGCGGTTTAAATCCACTCCATTTCCATTGACTCGCGTTTTTAATTTATGGCCATCTACGTTCACGATCGGAACAATAATAACGGGCATATCAACTTCGTCTGTTTCAGAAAGCCATTTGAAAAGCTCTTGCGCCAAGTGGGCACCTTCAACTTCGTCGCCGTGGACAGCGCCTAAAATATAATTGTATTTGGTATTAGCTTCAGGATTCTTTTTTTCTGACTTATAGGCGCGAATGATTCCGCCTTTTACGCTGGTTCCTGATGTCAGTTCTACGAATTTCATAAATATCCTTTTTATTTAATGATCTTTAGTCAAAACAAAAACGGCCGCTTGACCAGGAGTTTCTTCGACTTCAACTTCAAGTGATTTGAATTCAAATTTAAATTTTTCTAGAACTTTATCTCTAATTTGGTAGGCGAGATATGCAGCAAGTCGCTCAGCTGAAGTGTTCTCGATAGGAAGAATTAGAACATCAGTTTGAGGGATACTGAAGAAGCTTTCATCACGCGTGCTTAGAATATAGTTCTTTTCTCTTTCTTCAATATGGAGATGAGGATTATTTCTTGGGATTAAAAGTTTGTGGTCAAGAGAATCGCAGACTTCGCGAACAATAGGCTTGATGTTTAAAAAATCAAAAACCATATCATCATTTAAATTTTCTAAATCAAGGGCATTTCCTTTGATTTGAACGCGGTAATTATGTCCATGCAAAGGCTCGCGCGTCCCATTTTTAAAAAGCATGAAATGCGATGAAGCAAAATTAAAATATTGTTTATAGACACGTATGGAATAGGCTGTACTCATTTTTAGAGTTTTAACATAAGTGCTTTAAAAAGAATACTCATTCCGATAGAATTCTCCCATAGAAACCAGTGGGATAAGAAATGAGAAAATCGGAAATACAAAAAAGTCTTCGAAAATTGCGCAGCGTTTTTGATGATGATGCACAAGCTCTAGAGGCACTGGATCTATTGAGTTTTAAGGCCCTTGCCTTTTCAGAAGATAAGTTGGAAGCGGTTGTCGATTTTTCTACTCATTTTCCCTTGCCTGAAGAAATGCGAGAGTTATCCCAAGGCTTTGCTATTTTTGCAGATGGCGCCTGTAGAGGAAACCCTGGACCAGGAGCATGGGCGACCATGATTCAGGATACCAAAGGTGATGTGATCTTAAAATCTTCAGGGGTTGATGTTCCCACCACCAATAATAAAATGGAGTTAGAAGGAGTCATACGCGGTCTGAAGGGATTAATCGAAAAATGGGTTGATGAAGGGGTTTCGGACCATGAAAGTCCTGTTTTCGTCTACAGCGATTCGAAATATGTCACTGAAGGAATTGAGAAATGGGTTATTGGCTGGAAGGCCCGTGGGTGGAAGAAGGCCGATAATAAAGAGCCTGAGAATCTCCTGTTATGGAAAGAGCTCGACCAATTAAAATCGAGCTTCAATCATATCAAATTTCTTTGGGTAAGAGGGCACTCAGGCCACCCGCAAAACGAGATGTGCGACCGCATGGCCAATCTCGCTTTGGATGAAGCGGGGTTTTAAAATTACAAATATTTTTCAATGGAGTAAAATTGAAATCAATCAATGCATTTATATTAAGCACAATTCTAGTCTTGTCTGCTTCTTGTTCCTCGTTAGATTCAGTAAAACGTAATGAAGCTCCCGCGCGTGAGTATCAAGTAGGTGCTTACTTATGGTTTCAAACCAGTGGGGAATATCGTGCTCTTTGTTATCAAGCCTATAATCTGGCCCGTCTAAGACTGGATCGCGATCTAGAGAATAAACATAATAGAAAGCGTGCATTGATTTTTGATATAGATGAAACTGTTTTGGATAATTCTTTTAGTGGGGCCCAAGAAATTCAAAATCAGATCGGCTGGGATCAGGAGAATTTTAACCTCTGGGTGAAACAAAAGGCCGCGGAAGCGATTCCGGGGGCAAAAGAGTTCATTGAATACGCCGTTTCAAGACGAGTAGAAGTGATTTATATTTCAAATCGCCTCGCTATTCAAAAAGATGACACCCTGGAAAATTTAAAGCGTTTGGGGATACCGGCAAAAAAAGAAAATCTCTATTTTTTAAATAATGACTGGAGCAAAGAGGAACGACGGCTAGAAATTTTAAAAAAATATGATGTCGTGATGTTTTTTGGGGATAATTTGGGTGACTTTCATAAAGATTGGGACAATAAGACCAGTGATGAGCGCCGTGCGTTGGTCGATTCTCATCACCTAGATTTCGGAGAAAAGTTTATTGTATTACCCAACCCTCTCTACGGAGATTGGGAAAAAGCGCTACCAAAAAGTAAAAAAAGAGCAGATCTTTTAAAAACTGTTCTTTAAAAAAGTATTTGGTAACTTGATCTTTAATCGCTTCGGCATTAACGTAATAGTAATATAAAATTTAATCATCAAATTTTAAAAAGGAATGAAAAGAATGAAGAAGAAAGTTCTACCGAGTTTAATTGTAGTTGGCTTAATAGTACTTAGTGCTGTTAGCTGTTCGAAAGGAAAGGAACCTAAGACTGAAGAAGAAAAAACATTTTATTCAATTGGAACAATGTTTGGATCTCGTCTTACTCAACTTTCTATGTCTGACGCTGAGATTGACTCTCTGGCCGCAGGTTTAAAAGATGCAGCTAAAGGTGAAAAACAAAAAGTTGATCCAATGGCATACCAACAAAAAATTCAAGACATGTTCAAAGCTCGCATGGAGAAACAATCTGTCGACGTTAAGAAAAAAGGCGCAGCATTTCTTGAAAAATTCGTAAAAGAAGGAGCAACTAAAACTGCTTCGGGAATGGCGTACAAGCATCTTAAAGTTGGAACAGGGGCCACTCCTAAAGAAACTGATATTGTAAAAGTTCACTACCATGGAACTTTAACAGACGGGACAGTATTTGATTCTTCAAGAGAAAGAGGAAAGGAAGTTTCTTTTCCACTTAATCGCGTAATCAAAGGATGGACTGAAGGTGTTCAACTTATGAAAGTTGGTGGATTAACAAAATTTGTTATTCCTTCTGAACTTGCATACGGAGATGCTGGTGCACCTCCAAAAATTCGTGGTGGAGAGACTCTAGTATTTGAAGTTGAACTTCTAGGAATAGAAGCAGCTCCTGCAGCAGCACCGGCAACGGCTCCTGCGCATGCAGCACCAGCTCCAAAGAAAAAATAGAACTTATAAGTTTTTTAGTTTAATGGCATAAGGCCCAACGAGTTTCTCTCGTTGGGCCTTATCGCATTTGGGGGACTTGTGAAAAATATTATTCTTGCTGGTAGCTCTGGATTAGTAGGGAGCTTTGCTCTTAAAAATTTATTAAGTGATGCTCGCATAGGAAAAATTATTTTAGTTTCGAGAACCTCTCAAGATATTTCAAATCCTAAAATCATTCAGATCATTGGTAGTCTCGATCTACTAGATACTGTTGATTTGAAAGAATACGGTGTTGATCGTATAGATATTGGTATAAGTGCCTTGGGTTCAACCCTAAAAAAAGCTGGCAATAAAGATGATTTTAAAAAAATTGATAAAGATTTTACTGTTAACGTTGCGGCCTTTTCCAAAAGATTTGGATCAAAGCAATTTGCGGTGATTTCAGCGTTGGGTGCCGATAGTAAATCGCCTTTTTTTTATAATCAGGTTAAAGGGGAAATGGAAGAAGCGCTACGTGCTCTAAATTTTTCCAAGCTTACTATTATTCGTCCTTCACTCATACTCGGTGAGAGAAAAGAAGTGAGAGGTGCGGAGCACTTTTTAAATAAAATTTCACCTTTTCTAAGTGTTACTTTAATCGGTCCTTTAAAAAAATATCGAGGGATTGAGGCACATAAAGTGGCCGACCATCTCACTCAAACAATTTTTAATGAAACGAGTGGAGTGGTAATTATCGAGAACTCAGAGATGTTGAATATTTAATTAGACGTGAGGTTTCGTTGTATAAAGTATCTTTTTTTGTTCCGGAAAGTGCTTCAGAAGTTGTAAAGACAGCTATGTTTAATGCCGGTGCTGGTAAAATTGGTAATTATGATCGCTGTTCGTTTGAAACGATAGGTTCGGGTCAGTTTAGAGCTCTTGCGGGTGCCAATCCTTCTGTCGGTTGTGTCGGTGAATTGGAAAAAGTGAGAGAGCTAAAAGTAGAAATGGTTTGCGAAGATAATGTTATAAAAGAAGTGGTATTAGCTTTGAAAAAACATCATCCATATGAAATGCCTGCTTATGAGATTATAAAATTAGCTGAATTTTAGTTTTTTGATGAGGTCATCATAAAATGAATATAAAAATAAAAAAAATATT
Source organism: Bacteriovorax sp. (assembly GCA_028710485.1). Taxonomy (GTDB): domain Bacteria; phylum Bdellovibrionota; class Bacteriovoracia; order Bacteriovoracales; family Bacteriovoracaceae; genus Bacteriovorax. Next base: position 24,967 of record JAQTTZ010000046.1, read on the forward strand.
TTTCCTCCTATTTTCTTTTGCAATCCTTGTGAGCAGTTTGAGTTCATTCGCCCAAACCGGCCAAGAGCAGGAAGTCCAGCGCCAGATAAATGAATTAATGAAGGCCCGAGAAGAAATGCTCAAGTCTCTTTTGAATGATTCTGATTTTCAAGGCCTTGATAAACATTTTGAAGACCTGGTTAAAAGATTCGAAAAAGAAAGTTTAGGCGCAGGCCCAGGAATGGATATGGGCGATGTCGTGGGTGAATACGATTGGCGCGAGACACCGACTCATCAAGTGTTCGTCCTTAAAGTTAAGCAGGTAAAAGATAAACCACTCGATATAAAAATCGAAAAAGGACAAATTAAATTAAAGGGCGATGTTGAGTCGGTTGATATCGCTAGCACCAAATCTAGCAAATCTAAAAGAACAACTAAGGTTCATTTTGAAAGAACTTTCTCCATACCAGATGGAGTCGATCAAGGTAATCCCGACTTTGAAAATAAGGCAGGGGAGCTTCTGATAAAATTTAAAAAATTAAAAACTTCAAAGGTTCCATCTAAGATAAAGAGTATTGAACCAGTTGACCAGCGCCGGCCGATAGGTAAGGACGCTGATGATCTTACTATTTAAATGATGTCATTTATCGGACAGGGTGATTCATAAAAAAATCCCAGATTTTTTAGCACTGGGATTTGTATCGAAATTGCTAGCGTTTTAATTTGCCTCTTGTTCGCTTGATAAGCGGAATTAGACAACCAACTTAAGGTAGACCTGATCGAAATATTTTTCTTCAACTCTCATACTTCGCTCTTCGTGTCCGTATTGTTTAAATCCCAAACCAAAAAATAAATTCAATTTTTCCAAATTGGAAGCATTTTGCACAGTACGAATGTATTCAAAATCGTCATAACCTCTGACAATTTTAATGACCTCATTTAAAAGTGTTTTTTCGATTTCATTATCTTTGAATTCAGATTTCTCAAACAACCCCCATGTGCTTCCTTTATGAAGAACAGCTGCACGAGTTTCACGTCGAAATCCAACCATTCCCACTAAGCTATTTTGTAGAAAAGCACCTAGAACGAAGTTATCAGAAGCTTCTTCACTTTCACGTAAGTAGGCCATTACTTGTTCTTTGGAGGCATTTTTCCAATCACTCGATCCTGCAGTATAATCTTTAGTACTAGACTCAAGCATCCCGATTCGCATGTTATAAAAATCGTCATAGTCTGAACTGATAAGTTTTCTAATTGTAATCATAGATTAGTGGTACAGGTTAGGAATAAAACCGTCAACGGGTATCATTCTTTGACAGGAATAGAGAGTTGCAAAAAAATCGAAGTTTGGTAAGATTAAAAAAACTGGTGGTTGTTAAAGGAAACTTGCAGGAATCATTTCTTCAACCACCAGAAAACTTCCCAAATTCTTGATAAGCCTTTTCAGGCTATGTAACACTACTAAATTGTCATTTTAAGAGGAATACTTGGAATCATTCTAAGACTTTCAATAATGAATTAAAGCTAAGTTTTATATGTTTAAAAAATTTGTTTCGAAAGTTAATGATTTCAACTCGCCAAAAATGCATGATCTCTTCGCCTTGATGACCAAGGATTTATCTGGGATGAGGATATATTAGCCTCGAGCAATTGTTCGAAGTAAGCCCAGATGATACCCGACTAAAGTTTTTCGCTAGGCCGCCGATAGGCCTTAAAATGGACTCAATGTCTGGCGAGGTTTTTATTAAAACACGAATTTTTTTTTCTCTATTAATTTTTTCAACTTCTCTATGTTCACAGGCATTTGCTGTGGAAGATAGTTATAATAAAGACAAGACTCTGGATGTTCCCTATAGAGAACAAGCGGTTATTGTCAGTAAGGAAGGCTTTTATCGCAATCGCCTAATTGTCTTTAAAGGTGAAAAAGTTCGCTTCTTTGTCACGGCCGTTGGTGTGGATTCGGCCTGTTTTAATATTCCCGACAAAAATGTTTATACTACGGCCATGCCTGCAAAAATTGT
>JAQTTZ010000163.1 GCA_028710485.1 Bacteriovorax sp.
GTGTTTGCAAAATCATCTTTTTTATATTCGCATCAGGATTCTCACTAAGTGATTTCTTCACAATCTTACTAAATTCAGTAAATGCTTCTAACGGGACGAGTCTCTGATCTAGATTCACTTCTTTTCCAGATAAAAGCTTTTCTTCAATTTCTATTTTATGTGCTTCAGTCTTTCCATCTGCTTAAATAGTGAAACTGCTGAGACGCTCTTTGGTAAGAACGCAATTCTTTTTGCTAAAGCATCTAACTGGGAATTTAAACCGTATAATTTGGCCTTTAAGCGCTCATACTCTTTAGCAGGATCATATTCTTCATGAACCTTTTTAACCTGCTCCAGTAGGCTTAAAATCAAATATTTATTTTCAAGTAACCTTAAAAACTCATTACAAGAAAAGCAGACTCTCGTGAGGGTGGATAAATATTATGAAAACTAAAAATGAAAAATTAGATCTTTCAAAGTTTAATGAGTTGATCCTGATGCGGCCAAGATTCCTGTAAGTCTTCGCATGGATACCGCTGATTTTGTCGCAGTAAGAGATGAGGCCGACAGACTTGGTATTCCGTATCAGACACTAATTGGATGCATTGTTCACCGCTTTGTAAGCTGCCAGTTATTAGATAAAAAAGAAATTGAGCTTAAGAAAATAGGCTAGATTTTAACAATGGCTCAAAGGCCAGTTTTTTAGCGTATTATTCTCATACTCCCCCTGAAAAATGGTCATTTTAAATCTGTCTTATCTATACCTTGAGTGCGATTTGTATCTTGATCAGTCAAGAAGCACTCAAGAGGTAGAAATTGAAAGTAGATACTCCTGAATGGGACGAATATTTTCTAGTTGATGAATTAAATGAAGGCCCAGATTTTGTAAGTCTTGACAAAAATAACAATAGTAAGCATACTTACTATTATTCAGAGATAACAAATGGAGGTTGGATGAAGACTTATACCTACAGCAAAAAAGTATCAAATATCGATATCAATAAACTTTGGGATGTATGGTCAGATATAAATCGTTGGCATACATGGCAAAATGATCTTGACTATGCAAGTCTTGATGGGGATTTCAAAGAGGGAAACTTCTTTTTTCTAAAACCAAAAGGTGGCCCAAAAGTAAAAATTCAACTTTTAAAAGTTGTACCCAATAAGCAGTTTATCGACTTAACAACATTTCCTTTAGCTAAAATGTATGGTGATCATGATTTTATAGTTTATGGAGATGAAATAGAGATTAAAACGACAATGACAATTGAAGGCCCGTTAGCATTTTTGTGGAATAAGATTGTGATGGAAGGAATTGTTAAGAAGCTTGATAGTCAAACTGACAATCTAATTAAAAAAGCTACGCAAGGTTAATTAAATGAAATACTGGTTGGGAATTGTCTCAAAAGAAACATGTATTAAAAGGTAAGGCCGAAGGTTTTGCACAAGTGTGCCATGGTAAAAGCGGGCTCCGCTTGCGTGGATGAAAAATGATGATTGGTTTATATATTATTCGCCAGGAAATAAAATGGGTAAATCTGATCTCCAAGCTTTTACAGATATAGGCACTGTACCAGATGATCATGTTTTTCAATTTAAAATGTTCGAAAATTTTATTTATTACAGAAGAAAAATTGAGTATATACATGCAAAAGAAGTATTACTCTCATCCATTAAATCTAAACTTAAATTTACTCAAGAAAAAAAATGGGGATATCAATTGCGACGTGGTTTAGTAGAACTTTCAAGTGAAGATTTTTTGATGATTGCAAAATCAATGGAGGTTGAAGTTGAATAAAAAGCTAAATACAAAATTTGATGCAGCTGAATCGAGTACTGGATTTCTATTTTGGAAGGTTGCGAATCTCCATCAAAGACTTCAGCGTCAGGTTCTAAAAGACTTAGATATTTCACCTACGCAATATTCCCTCTTAGCATGCTACTTTTATTTAAAAACTCCTACGAAACTTCCAACCCAGTCGGATATATGTGAAATGGCAGGGCTAGATAAGATGCTAGTGTCCGATACAACAAAGGCATTACTAAGAAAAAAATTGGTTAATAAAAAAAGCAATAAAGATGATCAACGGTCATTTTTTATTGAATTAACTGACGAAGGGAAATCTATTTGCAATAAGGCCGTAAAATTAATTGAAGTTTTAGATGACGAGTTCTTTGCTTTAACCGGAAATACGAAAACTTTTCATACAATGTTACACAGAATTGAATCAAGCTCTATTACTTTCTCAAAGAAATAATTTTTATTATTTACCGCACTCTATGACTAATAGATAAAAGTTGGGCCACGTCCTGGAATTGTTGGCCTTAGTAAACAGGCCCAAGGCCAGGCCAACTTTTTGGCCTAGCCTTGGGTTTTGTATTGAATTTGTTAGCGTTAAAAAACGCTGTCTGAGAGCTTTAGAAGCGGTTTAGACTTACTTGTCCCCAATATTCTTTTTAACTATTATAATTTTATTTTTAAGTAGCTTTAAACTTTGGACTATAGATGCCTTCATCTCAATATTTGATTGCAACATCTCTTTTGTTTCACTTTGTGAAGGTATTTGAGAAAGTTCATCTGAAAGAATTTTAATTTGATCGTTTGTGAAATCTAATTGCCGATTTAATTCAACGGCGTAATTTTCGTAGGCACTCAAAATAAGTTCCTTACTAGATGTCTCTGAAACGTCTTTTCCTTCAAAAGCTTTAGGGACTTCTCCATTCGTGCAGACAATTTTAGTGTCATTTTTATTAATGGGACCAGGCCAGATAGAAACTCTTGTCTGTAACTTTGCACTAGTCCAACCACAATTTATCAACTGGTCTTGTAATAGCGAAGGATTAAACAAAGAAGTTAATTCAGATTTTTCTGCTGGTTTATTTTGAGCCTCTTCTTTATAGTAACAACTTGTTAGATCAACTGGAACTTTTTCATTTTGCTCGTCTAATTTTTTGCAATTTTGTCCAGTTGTCTTAATAAAATAGTCTTCTCGTATTAAAGGTTCAGTCATATATTGAGGATCAAGTAAATATGGCACTGCTTTGCCATTACGATTTACCATAATTTGAACCAAGGTGTGATATCCCCTATAGTCGTCATAATTTCCATTAAGTTTGTCATTACTGTCTCTATCCATTGCAATTAAAGTTGGTGAATGTTCAATTCTTATGGATGTGGTTTTAAAACCAAGTTCTGCTAAATGATATGATAAAGATTGAGCACGGTAGGCACACATACCAGCACCTGAAGGGTATCGAAAACGCGGATCTTTTTTCCAGCTTTCAAAAAATGATCGTAGTTTATCTAGTTCAATTGTCTTAGTTAAATTAGGGTAGCAGTGATCAAAACGTTTTTTTAAGCAGGCTTTTGTTAACTGATCAAGTTTTTGCTGGTACTTGTATCCCTCTTTGGCGAAATTAATTCTAATGGATTCATTTAATTCACTTGCTAGTGAGCATTCTAAAATTTGGATCTCAGTTGCTTTGACGGAATTGTCGCACACTTTAATAGGAGGAGAGCCGAATGTAGGCACTTGTTCAATTTGATGTACTATATTGGTCATGGCGTCTTTGATACCAACTTCTTCGCTGGCGAAAATACAAATGGAATGCAGGATAATTAGCAATAACTTCATGTAAACTTATCGGCGCCCCTTCCGAAATAATTAGAATTTTACGCGTATGTGAGTGGGAATTGTTGACCTTTATGAACAAGACCACTTTTAAGTGGAACAGATCATTATCCGGCCTTTCTTAAAATTTTAGCTTCAAAAGTTGTCTGTTGCTCATCAATTTCGTGATTATAGAGACAAAAAGTTAATCATTGACTCAAAATATTCACTTCCCGCCTTTGGGAAAGTGTGCCCAGCATTTGGAATAATTTCAACAATTGCTTTTAATCCATTTTTTTCATAATTTCGTTGAAGCCTATATGCATTTTCTACAGTCCATAAGCTATCATTTGCTCCGTGTATGATCATAAGCGGCTTAGTAAAATTATAAATATTAATCTCTTTCCTGCTTGGTATATCAATTCCACTGATTCTCCAGCTAGGCTTTGTAGATACATAATCATTTAAATCTCTTGATGTTGGATTAGCTAGGCGATTATTCAAAGTATTTCTAGGGATCGATTTTCGAGAGTCCGCTATGACTGAAATTCCAGCGATTACCACGGCTCTAGAAATTTTAAATTGTGTAAGCTCGGGATGACTTACTATCATCGAAACTGCTTCAGCGCCTCTCGATATTCCAACAAGGATGATTTCGTTATTTTCAGCTGAAAGTGAAGTTAGTACTTTTTTTATTTTTTCTGAAATTATCTTCAAATCTATTAATTCGAAAGCATCTAAATCTTCAGAATATTTTTTATTACAATTATACCAACAAAAATGGACGACTTTAAAACCGTAGTTAGCTATTTGAAATACCTCATTTAAGGAATATTTTGTAGGTCCACCAGAACCATGAAAATAAAAAATATTTCATATTGGTTATTATCCATATCTAAGAATATCTGTCCATGTGACCAATATATCCGGTTAATTTGCAGGTTTTATATACTTATAATTTTTATCGTCCTCTAGGAAGAGATACCCAATTACCATAAATTATACTTAAGACAATTAATATTTTATTATCTTCTCTTCCGCAAATTCAAGGGCCAATTCCTAATCGCTCCAAACGGCATCTTTATCAATTCCCAAAACGCTATTTCACTTTCACTAAACGCCGGATGACCAATCGTAATGTCTTCAGCTTTATTAGACCTAGTGAATGAACGAAAAAGGCGATCCCAAAAATTCAAAATGGCCGAATAATTAGAATCTGTTTCTTCCAAAAAATAGGAATGATGATTCTGATGAAATAAAGGAGTGACAATGATTAAACTTAAAATATTCTCAAGCCATAACGGCAATTTTAAATTGCTATGATGAAAAAGAGCGGAACTTGTCACTAAGAGATCAAAGACAAGAATAGTTTCAACCTTTAGTCCCACGATTAAAATTAAACCACATCTCACAAATGCAGAGAGAACCAACTCTCCAAAATGAAATCGGAGCGCTGTAGTAGCATCCATATCGCGATCGGCGTGATGGACCTGATGAAATCTCCAGAAAAACCTAACCTTGTGGTTGGCCACATGCCACCAGTAAAGGGTGAAGTCCAACAGGAGAAATCCCAAAAGAAAATGAGTAGTGTTATTAAATTTGAAAATATTCAAAATCCCCCACCCTCTTACTCCCACATAATGGGCCACGAATAAAACTAAAGGAAGTGTCAGAAGCCTGGTAATTGGCAAGGCAAGGACCGCCAGCGAAAAATTATGAAAAATTCTTATAAGATGATCGCGTCTCTTCCGAAGAGGAAAGAGATTTTCTAATATTATAAATATGATAAGTACAAAAAGAATAATTAGTGAATTGTGTTTCATTACTTGCGTATCCATTTAAAATATTTTTCCAATAAAGACAGAACTCGCGTTGGAGCATGCGCTTTTTTCCAAACACCGGCCGCATATTTATTGGCCTCTCCCAAACTCGGGTAAATATGAATAGTCCCCAATATTTTATTCAATCCCTTTTTAAATTTCATGGCACTGATAAATTCTAAAATCATGGTACTGGCCTGAGCTCCAACGATCGTTGCTCCAAGAATTTTATCTGAGCCTTTTTGGGTGATAACTTTTACAAACCCTTTTGTCTCATCATCGGCAATAGCGCGATCCAGGTCATCAAGATGATAAATACTAACTTCATAATTTAATTTTAATTCTTTTGCTGCCTTTTCATTGACTCCCACAGTGGCCACTTCGGGATCAGTATAAGTGCACCAAGGGACCACACTATAGTCGACTTCAAATTTTTTAAATTGTCCAAAGAGTCCGTTGACTGCACAATACCATGCTTGGTGAGCAGCGGTGTGAGTAAACTGGTAAGGACCTGCAACATCTCCACAGGCAAAGATATTGGGGTAAGTTGTTTGCAAGTATTCATTTGTTTCTATCGTGCCATTTGAGCTAATAGCAACACCTAACTCTTCCAGGCCAAATCCTTTGGTGTTAGCAAGTCTTCCCATCGCAATTAAGACCAGATCATATTCATATCTCACAACACCTTTACTCGTACCGCATAGTAGATATTTTATCCGATCAACTTCTATGAACTCCTGCACACTATGATTACTCAGAGTCCTTACTC
>JAQTTZ010000164.1 GCA_028710485.1 Bacteriovorax sp.
TCTAATGAAACGCTCAGATATTAAAGTTTTAGTTCTCACTGGTGACGGCATTAATTGCGAAGAAGAAACTGCGCTGGCCTTCAGAGAGCATGGGGTCGTTCCTAAGATTATTCATATTTATGATTTAATCCATGCGCCAAAAGTTTTGGAAGAAACCCATATCATAGCTTTGCCCGGTGGTTTTTCTTTTGGAGATGAGATTGGCTCAGGTCAGATTCTCGCTTTGAAGTTAAAATATTCTCTCGGAGATGAACTTAAGAAATTTATTGATTCAGGAAAATTAGTTATTGGGATTTGCAATGGTTTTCAAGCATTAGTTCGATTAGGTTTGTTGCCAAAACCTTTTACTCAAAGAGAAATGACTCTTACTCATAATCGGCAAGGTTATTTCATTAATCGTTGGGTGAATTTAGTAGTACCAACTTCTAAATGCGTTTGGACTAAAGGTATATTTAATCAAATGATAGCTCTGCCCATCAGGCATGGAGAAGGGAAGATTGTTTTTGCAGGGGATTCAAAAGCTCAGGAAAATATTTATGAAACCTTAATTAACAATCAACAAATCGCCTTAACTTATGTGGATGATGTGAACGGTTCTTATCAAAAGATTGCCGGAGTTTGTGATCCAAGTGGACGCATTTTTGGTCTAATGCCACATCCTGAAGCGGCAATTAGTGAATGGCTAAATCCTGCTGGCTCAAAGAAATCCGGAGCGATTGGGATTGGCTCTAGTTTTTTTGAAAGTGGAATTGAATATTGTGAAAAGAATTTTAATTAAAATATAAATATAAATATAAGAGGGTCAAATGAAAGAAGAAAATCGTTTCATAAAACGTGCTTTAATCAGTGTTACTGATAAAAGTCATTTAGCATCACTTGTTGATACTCTTCACAAAAACAATGTAGAAATCATCTCTACAGGTGGAACTAAAAAGTTTATCGAAGACTTGGGGATTCCGGTTACTTGTATTTCAAAAGTAACTGGAAATCCAGAAGCTTTTGGTGGTCGAATGAAATCGATTAGTTTTCCTGTGACCAGTGCTCTCTTGTACCGTCGACACAATAGTACAGATCTAGAAGAGGCCCGTGAATTAAAAATTGAAGCGATTGATTTAGTCGTATGTAATCTCTATCCCTTTGATCAATACGCGGGGAAAAATTCGGAAGAAGATATCTTGATTGAAAATATTGATATCGGTGGACCGCTCATGCTTCGGGCAAGTGCTAAAAACTATGAATCAGTCACAGTTCTATCTGATATTAGTGATTACGAAAAATTTATCAGTTTATTTAATGAAAATAATGGTGCGATTAGTTTCAAAATGAGAAGAGATCTTGCGATTAAAACTTTTACCAGAGTTGCTCAATATGATTGTTTAATCGCTGAAGAGTTATCAAGTAGATTTTTAGATGATTATAAAACGGGTGATTTGCCATGGTTGTCAATCACTCCGAAAGAAACACTTCGCTATGGAGAGAATCCTCACCAATGGGCAAAGATTTTTAAATTAAAAAATACAAAATCAAAAAATAATTTAGTTGATGCCGAAGTTTTACAAGGTAAAGAGCTTTCCTATAATAATTGGGGTGATGCCGATGCAGCTTGGAGAGTGATGAGTGATGTCACCAATGTATCTCCAGGTAAAAATATAGTAGCGATTATCAAACACGCTAATCCTTGTGGCCTGGCCGTCGCCAGTTCAATGATTGATGCTCTCGAAGAAGCTTGGCAAGGAGACAGTATTTCTAGCTTTGGCGGAGTCCTTGCTTTCTCTCACGCAGTTGATCTTGAATGTGCCAAGTTTTTAAGTGAACGTTTTATTGAAGTTGTTATTGCTTCTGATTATTCGGCAGAAGCTTTAAAAGTTTTTCAAAAGAAAAAGAATGTCCGTTTATTAAAAGTTCCAGTTCGCGAAAAAATGGAATCAGAATTTATTGTAAAAAGTATTTCAGGTGGTCTTCTTATGCAAAATGAAGACGAAAGTAATGGCGAGAGTGAACCATTAACATTAGTAACCAAAATGGATATGTCTGCAGAGGCAAAAGAACTTGTTGATTTTGGAATATTGGCCTGCAAGCATTTAAAGAGTAATGGTATTGCCCTTGTTTATAAAACTGATAAAGGCAGATTAACTTTAGCAGGAACAGGAATGGGCCAACCCAATCGGTTGGATTCTTTAAAACTTCTTGCTAAAATAAGAGCGGAACAAAAAGGTCTGGCACTAGATAAAATGGTTTTAATCTCAGACGCTTTTTTTCCTTTCGCTGATTCGGTAGAAGTTTGTAACGAAGTTGGAATTCGCAATATCGTTCAACCTGGTGGGAGTATCCGTGACGATGAAGTGATTGAAGCTTGTAATCGTTTTGGCATTGCCATGATGACTACTGGTAAGAGACATTTTAGACATTAAAATTTTTAGGAAATACCATGAGCATTAGTTATAAAGACAGCGGCGTTGATATTGAAAAAGGGGATCTTTTTGTTGAGCGAATCAGCAAAATGGTTAAATCAACTTACAACCAACAGGTTGTTTCCGGAGTTGGTGGGTTCTGTGCTTTGTATGCCTTAGACTCGGAAAGATATCTTGCTTCTTCCACAGATGGCGTGGGAACAAAAATTAAGTTGGCCATAGAATTAGGATTGCACGATTCCATTGGAATTGACCTCGTCGCGATGTGCGTGAATGATCTTATTTGCTCGGGTGCAAGGCCATTATTCTTTCTGGATTATTTTGCTTCAAGTAAACTAGACCTTGAAGTTAGTGAATCCGTTCTAAAAGGAATTGTTCAAGGATGTTTGCAGTCTCAAATGGCACTAATTGGTGGTGAGACGGCAGAAATGCCAGGCATGTACCAACCAGGCGACTATGATCTTGCCGGATTTTCAGTCGGCGAAGTAAAAAAGAGTGATCTGATTGATGGATTAAATTTGGTAAGTGGGGATTCTTTAGTTGCCATTTCAAGCACTGGTTTCCATTCCAATGGTTATTCTTTAGTGAGAAAAATTCTGGAAATTAAAAATTCTTCAATCGAACTAAAAAAAGCATGTCTGATTCCAACTAAAATTTATGTCAAAACGATTCTTTCTCTTCTTGGTTCAAATAGAAATATGATCAAAGGAATTGCTAATATTACAGGTTCTGGTTTTCTCAATATTCCAAGGATCAACGAAAAGTTTGATTATCACGTCACTCATGCTCATGAGCTGCCGTCATCCATGAAAGAAGTTTGTGATCTGAGCGGACTTGACGATGTCGAACTTCACCGTACGTTCAATATGGGGGTGGGGATGGTTGTTGCTACTAACAAGCCGGATGAAATCATCAAAAAATTAGCCGAGCTTGGTGAGAATTCTTTTTTGCTTGGAAATGTTACAGAAGGAAGCGGCAAGATTTTTCTTAACGGAAAAGAGCTTTAATTTCTTGCCGGATCAAGTTGTCGTTAATTATTGTGATGAAAAAGTTACTTCTTTAAATATAAATCTATTCCAATTATTTTGCTTTTTGTACGGGCCTCTTCAATAACTTTTTTGAGGTCCATTAAATTACCAACTTTTTCAGTGTAACGATCTTTTACATCATTTACCAAGTCTGTCTCTGTTTGCTCTAAAATATCCATTAAATTTTTGTAAGCTTCAAAGTCTTGCTCAGAGATTTCAAGTGGAATTCCATAATCGTCCTTCAGTGGAGAAAGTCTAAAATTTTTACGTTTTTCATTCCAGTTGCGAACTGATTGACCTAGGGGCCCGGGATCATTTTCAAGTTTTTCTAAATAATCACCAATTTCTTCGTCAAGATCATGTTGTCCAATAGAAAGAGCGGCCTGTGCAATAATGGAGAGATCATTCAAACGGTTCTTGGTTACTAGCGTTTGTTCCTCATTTTTCAATTGTTGTAATTTCTCTTGAAATTGATCAGGAGATAGCGATTGCAAAATGTCTTTAATATGTTTCTTCTTTTTCCCCATGATTGATTTTCCAGTCCATGAGTTTATGTTACTAGATTCAAAATCAGATTCCTCTACTCCAAATAAACTAACCTTTATTTGATCAAGACGATTAGCATCGCTTTCAAATAAAAGTCCATTTTTACGTGCCACTTCTAGATCTTTAAAAACATCTTTATCAGCAATTCTATATTTAACCAGTATATCCATTAGGGAGTAAGGTTTAACCGCTGACTCATTGATGATGGGATGTTTATTGATTGCACCTTGTAGAAGATCAAATGATTCAGAAGCGCAGTTGGAAGTTAAAAATTTATAAGAGCCAGAATATTCCCAATAAGTTTCAAGAGTTTTGTAAATAAAGCGCCTTTTTTGCTCTTTGCTAAAGTTGAGAGGAAGACTGTAAAGATCACGAAGTTCTGACATATTATATTCTTCAATAACTTTTGGAAAAGATAGCATGAATAGGATGGAGTCATACTTTCCAACAAGACCTTTTAGGGGATTACTTTTTATATCTGTTACATTCGCACGGTAACTTAAAACGACATGATAAAGTTTATCTTTGAGGCATTCAGCACTTACCGTTTTTCTAAAAGGAGCACAAACAATTAAGCGATACATGGAGTGTCCAAAACCAGAAATGGCCTCATCACCTTTAGAGGCAAGTAGGTAGTCTACGCGATAAACTCTCTCGGGATCAATATTGATGATGTTTTTAGTGTCATCTAGACGAACTTGAGTATTAATTTTACATAATGAGTCCGCGTGTGGAGACGTTTTAAATTGTTCTTGAAAATAAAGATAATAAGACGGACGCTTGCATTTATATTCAGAATCCAAAATAAAATATTCAAAATTAACGGCGTAATGTTCTTCCAAACTTTTATATTCGTATGGATCAATAGATCTTTTTTGAGACAAGTTTTTAGATGATCCTTGATAAAGAAGATTTCTTTTCCAGTCAGAAAGCTTGAAGAAACTTTTTAGTCCACTGACTTGAGTGCTTCCAAAATGGATATGGTCATAAATATGAGATGTTTCATGTAGAAGAGTTGCCATTGCCAGGCGGTAATAATTTTTGTGACCACAATCAAATGAAGTCGCGTCTTCCTCTCCTTTGATGATTTCCAGAAGAAGTAGTTGGTTTAATATAATGTGATTACTACTAAGACTATTAGTTTTGCCGTAGATAAGATTTATAGACATATTACATTTATCTGCGGGAAGAGAGCTAAGTTGAGGGCTTTCTTTAAAGTTTTCAAACGAAACTTCGATTGGTGTTTTTAGTGTTTCTTTAATTATCGATGGAGTAACTTCACTCACTTTTTTAAAGTAAAGCGAGATGGCCTCTTTTTGAATGTCGTTTAGATTTTGATTCTTGAGAACAAATAACTCTGCGGAGTAAACCTTAAAAGATAATAGAAATGAGAAACATACAGAGCTCGCCAGTATTAAATTCTTCATCTTTTTACTCCAACGGACTTTTGGTACTGATCATTTGCTTAATATTTTGCAAAGTTTTGGCCAAAATTTGCTTCAGGGGTAATTGAAAAATCAATGAGTTGTTGAGGGGGAAAGGCCTGTTTTAGTTATTTATTAAGCAGGTGTTTAAAAGAAAGACAATATCGTATTTGTGTAACTTCTTAAAAATCCATTGGCACATACCTCGAGTTCAAAAAATTGTTATTCAACAATCCCCAATTTAATCATCGTACTTAACATGCCCTTATAAAATCATTACTCGCTAACTTTGTGACATCTGCCTCTTTTGCTTCTTGCTTTTTATTCACAAGGAGTCGAAATTGAAAAAAATTAGAAAAAATACTCAACTCTCATTAGTAAACCCCAAGCGAGCTGGACGCCCGGTCACCGTTGACATTGGAATTAGGCATATATCAAGAGAAAGGCTCAAAAGGCCTACAGCACTTCATCTAACGATCAAGGTGAGAGAGAATAAGGCAAATATTAAAAATAAAAGAATCCTAAAGGCGCTTCATCATGCCATCAAAAGGGCGAGACTTAAGAAGTTAAGGATTATTCACTATACGATTGAATATAATCACGTTCATTTATTAGTGTAGGCCAGCAACAATGAAATTCTTCATAAAGGAATGCAGGAGCTGGGAATATCGCTCTCAAAAGCAGTTA
>JAQTTZ010000047.1 GCA_028710485.1 Bacteriovorax sp.
CGTGGAGGGAGACATCAAAGATATGCTCTTGATTATCATCCATTCTTCTTTTAAACCAAGTGGCAAAGCCACCCAGCTTATTATGAGACTCTAACAAAAGAACCGATCGTCCATCGCGGGCCATTTTATTGGCGAGAGTCATGCCGGCAAGGCCAGCACCAACCACAATGACATCATATGATTTTGAAATTTTATCTTTTGATGAATAAAGCATAATTATTTTTTAGGTGTGATTTTATAAACGGCCGAACCTAATTCTTTATTGTCCAATGAAACAATCAAACAATAAAAAACAATTTCGCCTTGGTCATTCATATCAACTTCGCCACCAAAGCCCGGGTAGTTTGGATTAGATAAAATTTTACCAGCTCCAAGATCTGTTTCAACCTCCGCCCCTTCGCCCACAATTTTTTTAACCGTAGTTCCATCAGCGAGATAGAGACCGCGTTTTCCACTCGTGTCCTTAGCGCGAAATAAAACCAAACCTTGATCATTTATCTTAGGAGCAAACATTTCTATTTCGGAAATTCCATTTTGCCCTTCAATCGCAAGATTTGTTAAAACATTATCTTTTGAAATGACAATTGCCTTCTTTGAGTCGGCCAGTAGTCCCATGAATGCGACCATTCCGTGCTTGGATAATGAAACTGAATTCCCAAAACTAATATATTTTGAACCTGGGTCACTGTCTCGATCACGAGCAATCGTGGAGACCTTCATCCCAGGAACTTTTGGATCAGTTGATGGAGTTAACACCAAAATGGAATCGGGATTACTTTCATCCCACTGCCCTTTCTCACCGATGCGTGTTTTAAAAGCAATCTGACCTATTTCATTAACGGATGGACGGAAAAGATAAGATGCTTTTATTCCTAAACTCTCCACTCCTTCAGCAAGTATTTTATTAAGCTTGGTTCCAGTAAACTCGAAAAAGATACGGTCATTATTATCATCGGTAGCGCGGAAAAAAATATGATTGTTATTTAGAACCTGAGGGTAAGTATAGTACTGAATGGGTAAATTATCCGGACTTAAAACTTGAGAAACTTCCAGAGTCTTTGAGTCGTAAAGAAATAATCCATCCGTCACACCTTCATCGTACAGATTGAAAGCAATTTTTCCAGCATCGCTTATCGATGGATCAGTCAAGAAGCGCTCATCAGGGGCCTCATACACTATTTTTCCAGCTGTTTCTTCTGCCCTCTTAACCCATAAGACCTGATTATTCACACCTTCAACCGCCATGATTTTAAAGGCCACATCACCGCGGTTATTAATGACCGGTGACGTGTTATTTAAAAAACTCATTGGTGGCATATTATAACCGTCGCTAATATTAGCTCGAGCTAAAATTTCGGGTGCATTATAATCGCCAATCGCCGCTTGAGCGGAAACGCAATATGAAGAATTAATAACTAAAACAAATAAACTTAAAACTAATTTCGACTTTATAATTTTCATAGATCTAATCCTTTTTCTTTTTTAATAAGAGACATCGCGATTTTTACACCATCAACGGCCGCGGAAGTGATTCCACCTGCATGACCAGCGCCTTCACCACAAGGAAATAATCCTTGATGACTGGTCGACTCCATTGTCTCTTTATCGCGTAATATTGTAACAGGCGAGCTAGTTCTGGTTTCGGGAGCTATCAAGACTGCTTTGTCAGAAACAAAACCTTTCAAACTTTCATCAAATTTTAACAGAGCATTCTCTAAATGTTTAGTCACAAATGAAGGTAAAATCTCTCGGATGGAGGTTTTGACCAGACCGGAAGGAGTCGAAGTTTTTATCATTCCTGTATTTGAAGAAATTTTATTCTCCATAAATTCTTTTAAGGTCTGTGCTGGCAGCTCTCTTCCTGTGGCATTTTGCTTAGAAGCTTCGTAGGCCTTTTGCTCAATTCCATGTTGAAAATCAAGACCAGCAAGGACAGTTGTTCCATCAAAGTCACTTCCCGCTTTTACACTAACCACTAAGGCCGCATTGGACCACCGTGAATTTCTGGCATAATTACTCATCCCATTGACTACGATCCCATGGGCCTCTGTTCCCGAAGAAAGCACGTACCCCCCAGGGCACATACAAAAACTATAAGTCCCTTTTTTGGTTAATGAGTCTTCATAACTCAAGCGGTATCTGGCAGCGCCAAGTTCAAGGCCTGCAAATTTTCCGTATTGGATTTGATCGATAAGCTCTCGGGGATGCTCAATCCGCACGCCCACTGCAAAATCTTTTTGCTTCATCTCCACTCCTAAATCATGGAGGTGGTGATACATTTCTTTGGCCGAATGTCCGGTGGCCAAAACCACATATTTAGAAAAAAGTTTTTCACCGTTATTTAATTCGACTCCAACCACTTTTCCATTCTCGGTAAGCAGACGATCGACTCGGGTATTATAGCGAACCTGCGTTCCTTTTGAACGGAGATAATCTGTCATTTGATTAATCAGTCCACGAATCTTGTTTGAACCTAAGTGCGGGTTAGAAATATACGCTGTTTCTTTGGGGGCGCCAAAATCCACAAAACGATTCATCACATATTGGACAAAGGGCGATTTGATTCTCGTGATTAATTTTCCATCAGAAAATAGGCCGGCCCCACCTTCGCCATAACAAACATTATTTTCGGTATCGAAAATACCGTAGCGCCAAAACTTGGCAATATGGAGCATGCGGGCATGGGCGCGGTCTCCGCGTTCAATCACAATAGATGGCACTCCGAAATCTGCCAAACGAAGAGCACAAAATAATCCACCTGGCCCTCCCCCAATGATAATAGGAGCTTCAGAGAAGGGTCCAACGTTCGGGAAGATTTCTTGGGCGGCATCGAATCGCTCACCAATTTCTAGAATTTCAATATTGTATGTATAGCGTGGAACTTTTCCACGATTGGCCCCTCTGGCATCCAGGGCCTGATTTAAAATGCGATAGTCTGTCATCTTTGGATAATTTTTTTCCAAATGAGCGTCAACGTCATCATTAAAATCGAGAGTAAATTGAACTTTTATAGTCATAGCTTTGTCTTGGAAATTTCTAAGTTTTAACTTTAACTAATTTATGACAAAATTCATAGCACTATACTGTGCCTTGGGGTTTAAAAATGTCTGACAAAAATGCATCTTCTTTTGTACCTTCTTTTGTACCTCCTCTTAAAGTCTCGATGATTGTTATTGGAGATGAAATATTGAATGGTAGAACTGCTGATTTAAACGGCAGCTGGCTTTCAAAATATCTTTTTATAAAAGGACTTGAGTTTAAAGCTTTGCGCTTTATTCACGATGATATCGATGAAATAAATCATGCCCTGAGTGCATCCATGAATGAAAGTGATATTGTCATTACATCTGGTGGAATTGGACCAACCATAGACGACAAAACTAAAAATACTCTTGCCAATTTTTTTCAAAAAAAAATAATCGAACGCATTGATGTGGCCGATATTGTAACAAATAATTACGCCCAATTTGGAAGGTCTTGGACTCCAGAACAAAATCGTTATCATTTTTTTCCAGAAGATTTTATGGCAACGAATAACCCACGAGGCTTGGCCCCCGGGATTGTCTATTTTGAAGAGACAAAAAAAAAGCTCGTGATGGCAGGCCCTGGAGTGCCGAGAGAATTTACAGAAATAGTTGAGAAAGAATTTTACCCATTAATTCAAAAATATTTTGCCAATCGCTTTCAAGAAAATTATCAAACAGTTATTCGCACCATGGGAGTTTCAGAAGAAAAAATATTTTTTGAACTCTGCCCGACTCTTTGGAGCGATTTAGAAAAGTTTGGAAAAGTAAGCTCGCTACCACAGACCATTGGAATAGATATTGTCATTAGTTATCACGGCAATCTTCTTGAGCATGAAAAAGCAGAGGGCGAAATAAAAAAGATAATACAAAACTCGGCCCTCGCCAATCACGTTTGGCAGTATGGAAACCGGGCAGTAAATGAAATGGTCTTAGATTTGGCCATTTTTAAAAAAAGGACATTTTCATTCGCTGAATCTTGCACTGGTGGCCTAGTCGCTTCAAAAATTACTGACCTCTCAGGATCATCTTCTGTTTTTATGGGCGGATTTGTAACTTATGCCAATGAAGCAAAAATTAATTTACTGGGAGTCAAACCCTCGACCCTCGAAAATTTCGGTGCCGTGAGTATTGAAGTCGCAACGGAAATGGCGATAGGGGCCCTTCTTAAATTCAAAACGGATTATGCAATTTCTATTTCCGGAATTGCTGGCCCCACCGGGGGAACTCTTGATAGGCCAGTGGGAACTGTAGTCATAGGGTTTGCCACTAAAAATAAAAGTGGTGCCCGAAAATTTTTATTTCCAGGAGATCGTATAAGAAGAAAGGAGCGTTTCTCCGAGATGGCCTTGCTGACATTATTAAAATTAATGAATGAAGAAATTTAATTAGCGATCGAGTAATTTTCTAGTTTTTACTTCAGCGATTGCTCGAGTTTTGAGATTTTCAAGATCGTCATCTTTCATACTGGCAATTTCACGTTTTGCTTTTGATCCTTCTTCAGCGCTAATGCGTCCACTGATCACCATTTTATCAAGCATGCTCTCAACTTGTTTTTTCTCTAAACGGATGGAGCCCATCATTTGTTCCATATTTTTGTATTCAGCTTCAACTTGATCATCGCCCGAACTTACAGAAATAAAGTTAATGGTTAAAAAGAGCGACATTAGAGAATACAATTTTAGTTTCATAGCTTCTTCCTCAAAAAATTTTAATCAGCACAAGCTCTAGTCAGAATTATCGGGGATCTTTCTCTTTTTCTTGAGTGTTTTAATCAGGCTTTACAACAAAGGTTCTATTCTCAAGGACTTCAGAGCTATTGCAAAGCTACTCCAAATCGGGTGCTGAAATTACCAACGCCCTAAAAATTGGGCAGAAGATCCCTATCACTGCCAACTCACAATCGATCTAAGGCCATGAAACCCATCAGTTGATGATTATAAAAGTCGAGCGTTCTTAGAGAGGATTAAAATAAAATCAACCAAAGAGCTGAAATGCCGATAAATAATAGACCTGAAAGAATCAGGGACTATCAAACGAGTAAAAGGAAGTTATGAGAACTGAAAAAAAATTGAAATCAATTTTTTTGAAGTCATTATCGAAAGTGATAATGTTGAGCACATTTGTGTTGGTGCAAGCATGTATGCCTACACCATCGAACACTAGAAAAGCACTACTTAATAGCTCAAACAGCACCACTACAAAAACAGACACCAAACTTCCCACATTTACTGAAGGAAATAATTTTATTCAAAATGGTGGAGTGGTTTACACTTCGGCCGTAAGTTTTGATTTGAGTTTTTCAGACACTCTTCAATTACGAGGGAAAGACATCGATACTTATATCAGAAATAACGGCACCCAAATTATTTCATGCCTCACCGGCAGCTTTAATAGTGTAAATCAGGTTAATATTTTGGCCGCAATTCCTCACTCCGTTTATAATTTTACGACTCAGACTCTTGAGTACTACTACGGCCTTGCTCCCGCAGACGATGCTACCAATAAAAACTTTTGTCAGAAAACAGGTCTGATCAATAAACTTTTTCCGGCCGGTACAACTCTAACTCCGACCTATAAGATGGGGGCACTTTGTCCAAGTGGTGTTTGCGTAAGTAGCGTTTATACTAGTCGTCCATTGGAAATCTACAGTCAAAGTGGATCGGCCTTGACTCAAATTGGAATCTCACAATTAAGTTACGCCATCTCAAATAAACCAAACATCACAACACCTATAGGGCAAACTTGTGTTGGGAATTCAGAATGTACATCTATTGGGTACGACTGTTGTAGTTTAGGTCAATGTGTGAAGGATCTGGCAATCAAGCCCGGTGTTGACCAAGTTTCTACTGATTATATTCAGGCCTTACAAGATATTTTAAATAATCCAAATCATATTTATCTCTACCCACAATACTATTATATTTGTTCAACTCCAGTAACTCAACCAGCAGCTACCGTACCGACAACCAACGCTGCCAATGATGCCGCAAATCGTTTGAAAAATCTGGCCGATCTTTATAATTGTACGACTAAGATTGAAGGTGAACTGGGGATTTGTACAAAGACAATTCCGAATGCTCTTATTGGAACAGTTTATAGCGCGGGTATTGATGATCGAAATTTCGCCAATACATATTCAAACCAATCGAGTTCTAGTTATGCTCCAACGGCCAAAGAAGATCTTATTAGTATCCAAGAGATCTCTTATGGTGAAGTGACTCTTTTTAGTTATGACCAAATTACTAACGAAGCAGTGGTAAGACCCGATCCATTTATTGTTTCCAGCTACCTTACCATTAATGGACATCATAACGATGACAATGCAACTGGCGCATCAATTAAAATTACGGCAAAACCTCTTAGTGCAGTTTCAAATGACCTGGTCATCAAGTACCGCACAGATGCAAGTTGTTTTCAATTAAATTCAAATCTTGGAAAATGTGAAAAGTATTATATTCAAGGTCAGCAAAAAAGTGGTGATACTGTTATTCAAAATAGAAGAGGTCGAGTGACGGATCACTACCCTGCTTCTAATATATTTAAACTTCCTTATTATGCCAACACAAGTAAAACAATGACAGTGGAAGTTGATGGGGTGACGATGCGCCAGGATGTTGACTGGCAATTAAATGCCGCAAGTCCGGCCGCAATTCAATTTTTATCGGCATCAACTGGGCTTAAAGTTTTTGATACTCAAAAAGTTAAAATTACTTTTTTTGTCGATCTAACTATCAACCATGTAATGGATTCTAAATTAGCGGCCTTGAGTAAAATCCAAACAACTTGTCATTGCGCTGATTTAAATTGTGCGATAACCCCTGTTAAAAATACGGCAGGAGCAATTACTGATTATGCCTGTGTTTATCCGGATCCGGCCGCAGTTGTTCCTCCAATTTCACAAACTATTTATCTAAGTTCTAAAACAGTTCCGGTTCGCTATTTTGATACGACGGGTACTTCTAAGGCCTTAGTGTCCGGGGCGACACTTCCGCAGGAAGGAACTGCTTTTTCATATAGAAAAGATAATCTTTTAAATCCGACTAATATGCCAGATATCACTAATCCTGTTGTTGGTGAAAATACGTATATCGGCTTTAATGAAATTTACGGTTCCCTTAGTTATACCAATAACGCTGCAAAACCTGCCAAAGAAGTGGCAGTGGCCAAAGGAAAAACTTACGATATTTACGTCGACGGTGGAACGTATTCCAATTGTGTTCAATGCGGTAACGATTATTACTCACAACTCAACAAACTTTTTCCCCTCACTCAATTTGCCGGCGGAGTTATTCCTCTTCAATCTCGCACAGACCGAAACCAGTCTAACGGTATTCGCGCCGATGAGATGAGTTTTGGTCGCGCCTGCTTTGTTCCTGCAACCATGCTTCCTTTCTCTCATGCCATTGCCTCTGACCAGCAAGAACAAAGACAGAATAGAATGCGGGCCCAACATTTTTTTTATTCCAACGGTTACCAACACGATTGGTTTGGTTTTGATTATGGTGCTGTCATAGGATCATTTGACGGTGTAAAATGGTTCGCGATCGGAACCAATAGAAGAATTAAGGCCGATAGTAGTAAACTCTATATTGCAGTCAATGGCCCTTTTGGTGATCTCGCTTTAGAAAGTACTTTTACAGTCACCATTAATGATGGATCACTTAATCCGATTGGATCGAATATGGTAACAACTGATTTTGAATCAGATGGGGCCGAATGCCAGAAATTTCATCAATGCTCTACTGATAATGATTGTGCGACTACGCTTGGTTGGGAATATGCCTGTGGCAACGTTAACGAAATTACAACTTCGTGGCCTCGCTTTGATGACAATGCCAAAGAAATTCCAGATGCTCAAAGAGATGATAATCGCCTCACAAGTATCTTAGGTATGTCTTCGACTGGAAAACGTTGTGTGTACCGCGGTCGAGGGGCGGCATGTACTCAAAATTATCTCTCGTCGGCCATTAACTTGAATTCAACATTCAACCAGACTCAAAATCAATCGTTCCATACATGTAGTGCTAATAATTATTGTCAGGCAATCACGACCAACAACACGCTTAATTCGAAATTCAATAACCGAATAGCCCGATATGGAAAAGTTAGAACTGATGCATACTCTGATAGTTTTGGATTGGGAGCAAAAATACCTGGTCGTCCAATGGAGTTTAATGCCATAGAGCCAATGCGTTCTGAAACAGCGAGAAATCTTAATAGCAATAAGTTGGCCGGTCTTTGTATTCCAGGAAGAACTCCAGAATCAGATACATTCGCAGGCCAGAACTCGACCACTCCGCCTGCTGAGTATATGGGTGATAAAATCTTAGGCATTGGAATGAGTTATAGAAAAAATACTCCTACTGCCGTTTCAACTTATCTCGCTTCATGCTCAATCATGGATAGTACTAATAATTATTTTTACGCAAAAGGCGATCCAAGCACAAGCAATGCCACGAATTCTGAATTGATAAGAAACTCAGGAACTCAGGCCGTCTCGACCAATGCTTTAAATATTTTCACATCGATTTTTAATGCCAAAGGAATTGCATTCAGTCTTTTTTCGGGGAATAGCAGTACTATCACAGGCCAAACATTTACTGAAAACCGTTGTATGAGAGCTCCGGGAGCAAGCTGTTTTTCAGATTTAGATTGTGCACCTTCAAAAATAATTTCAGACAGAATTAAAATGTTAAATTCTGAAGACTCTGTGGTCACAAATATTTTAAACAAATATGAAGTTAAATTTTGGCAGGAAGATTTAGTGTGCGCGCAGGCAACCGGGAAAAACGAAACAACTTATAGTTCCTTCAATAATCACTGTTGCCGCGAAGTAGGTAAAACTATTTCATTGCCAAGTGCAGACTTATCGACCCCTCTTCTTATGGATAAAGTTCCAGGTGTTGATACCAGCATGGGCAGTAAATACCGCTACTCCCGAGTGGCGACAGTTTATAAAGACCAAAAAAATGATGAAGCTAATACTATTCGCAACTTCCCAACTCTCCAGAGCGCAATTGCCAATCAATGCTCCGGTGCGGGATGTATGAACACATCACTTCTCACCAACCAGTTTAAAACATTTTCGGCCTATGCTGAAAGAACCAGTTGCTCGGGTGATTGGATTAGAAATTTCGACAACGGAAATCATAAATGGGACAGCTCTCGCGCTCAAACTTTTAATCCTCTGATGTTCAAATGTATGAACTGGCTTCCAGGCCCCAACAACTGGTCTTGTGCTGGGCTTGAAGCAAATGATCCTCAATGTGGCCTTATCCAAACCTCGCCTTATTCTGGTAAAGCAAAAGGCGTTATGAACTATTTGGCGAAATTAGAGTTAATGGGGATTCCACAGATTGCTCTTGAATCACAAGATTATTACACCATGACTACCGAGGGTGATATGTCATGTAGATCATTCCCAAGTGATCAAGGGGCCTGCTACCCTGGAAACTCAAATGGAGCTTGTCCAACTAAAAGCATTGGACCTCAAACTAGTTCATCTACTAATTTTGCTTATCCTGCAGAGCTATTTCCAACGGGAATGGGACGAGAATATTTCGATTCTATAGCGGGGAAACAACTTTACTCTGCAGGAGATGCGACTAACTTCCCATCATTGAAAAAAGTCTTTAAAGCAGATGAAGTGGCAAGTTGTCTTCCCGCTGGAACGACCATGGCAGTTGGAGCTGATGCAAATCTTTGTTGTACTGGATTTATCAATTTTAAAACTAATAAGTGCCAGTTGCCCGATTTCGTAGATGTAAGTATTTATACCAATCGTTATGTTTCATCCGAAGCTAAAAAAATAAGCATTAATCTATTTGATCAAAATGGTTATATTAAAGATCCTTCTTATGTCGTTCAAGTGGCCTGTGAAAAAAGGATGTGTGCTTCAGGTGTGCTGGCCTATGGTGTGCTGATTTCTAAATTAAAAACGCCGGGACAAGAAAATTTAGATCAAAAAAATTTTAGATTTATGCAGGCAACTGCCGCTTCTGATGATGCCAATGGCCTGCTGACTCTTTACAATAAAGGTCTAAAACTAAATACCCATGCCTACTGTTTTCCAAGTGGCTCTGGTATAACTAGTAATGGAGATTTAACGATTATTTCTTGCGGTAATTAGGCCAACAATCTTTACATTCTCTAAATGCCCTTTCATAATATTTTTAAAATTAAAAACCTTATGCAAGGATTGCAATGGAAGCATTTTATACATCTATTATTTTAGGAATTGTTGAAGGGCTTACCGAATTTCTTCCAGTTTCATCCACAGGTCACCTGATCATGGCCTCTGATCTGCTTCATCTTGACCAAGAAAAGTTTGCTTCATTCAATATCATTATTCAATTGGGAGCTATTTTAGCTGTTGTCTTTTTATACCACAATCGTTTTCGTAATCTTTGTAATATTAAAAGACTTAAATCTCTTAAAAAAAATCTCAATCAAAAAGGGCTGAATGCAATTCACATCGCAATAGCGATCGTTCCGACTCTGGCGATTGGTTACCTGGGCCGCAAGTTTGTTAAAGCGCATCTTTTTACCCCCTCTGTTGTCGTCAGCTCCTTAGTGATTGTCGGTGTAATTATGTTGATAGTCGAAAAAATCAAGCCGAAAGCAACAGTTATAACGGTAGATGAAATTACTTATAAAGATGCTTTTATCATTGGTATTTCTCAATGTTTTGCTCTTGTTCCTGGAGTATCGCGCTCTGGAGCAACAATGCTTACGGCAATGATGAGAAAAGTGGATGTTGTAACCGCTGCCGATTTCTCCTTCCTCATTTCAGTGCCAGTTATAACCATCGCTACAGTTTATGAATTTCTAAAATCCTACTCGAGCTTTAATAGCGCCGATACTCTTCAACTCCTTATTGGCTTCATCGTTTCATTTATCGTTGCTCTGGCCGCCATTAATGGCTTCCTAGCGGTGTTAAAAAAGCTCTCTCTTGCGCCTTTTGCTATTTACCGGATCGTCGCAGGTCTTCTTTATTATTATTTCAGACTCTAAAACTGCCATTAAAAGTGGTCAATCTCTCTTAAGCTAAACCCGACTTATTCTATTGAGTACCTCCAATCTAAATACTCGATATAAGAGTATCTATCCACAAACACCATTTGGACCTGCGATCTATGCGGTAAAAAGAGCATGATTAAAATGATCTAGCATTAAAATAGGGATAACTATCACAGTTTTCTAGGATCAGCCGAAAAGACTAAGGAATTATCTTTAAACTAATGGAATTGCCGTTATGAAAACTCTCTCCAAAATTTTAGGAATGGCGACAAAAACTTTAAAAGTTTTGATGATCAACACAATCGTCTTCTCTTTGATTCAAACACCTTTCGTTTCAGAAGCATTTGCTGCTGGAAAAAACACAGGTGGATTTGATGCAAAAGACATCCTGAGTTTGGCCGATGGCGCTTTAGGTGTATACGCAAATTACCTGGGGCAGAAACAACAAATGCTACAACAGCAAATCAGTTCTGTTAACAATCAAAAATTAATTGCCCAACTAAGCCCAACATGCCGCAAGGCCGACGGGACTGCTTGTTATACAACACCTGCCAAATTTTTTCCTGAATGCACCCTCCCGGCATCAATGTCAAATATGCCAGTCAATGCCTGTAATAATCCAACACCGGAAATTAATCAAATCAGTTCGATGATTACTTATGAATCTATCGCTCAAGGATGGATGAATTATTATGATCAAATGAGTAATGAAGCTTCCAACACCAGCTATGCTGTAGGTCTACGTTGTTTGGGTGATAAGCAAAAAGCAATGGATTCCCAATTAACTGAGATGGTAAATAGTCTTCAACGTCTCCAAGACCGAATGAATCAAGATAAACAAATCTTTCGTGATAATAATAAAAAATTATTAGAAGATATGAACACTGCAAATGATGAATTATTTGGTGCAGGCGGTGCTAGTAAAAATAATCTTAAAATAAAAACTCAAGACTTTGCTAAGTTTTTTTCTCATAGCTGTCAGTCGGTGATCGGAAAAGATAGACTTAACAGTGGTACAAAAGAAGGTGGGCTCAACGGCATACTCCAGGGAATAAGCTCTACTAATAAAGCTGCTGCTGATTTTAATTTAAATAAAAATGTTATTGAAGATGATGTTCGTCGTGAGGCCGGTAAAATTACAACCTCAATCAATGACAGCGGAATTGATGACTTCCTTGGTAATAGCAATACTCAAAGTAATATCAAATCGACAAGCTATCCAACCATTGAGGCGACTGTAAAAAAACAAGCAGCGGAACTAAACACTGCCAGGTCCCGAATTTATAAAGACCTAGCTGCTCTTGGTTATACCCCACCGGCAATGGACAAAAACTTCACCGTGGACATGAATGATTTCATGGCCGGATCAGCTGATTTTTTTAAGAAAAAATATGTTAATGATTGTGTGACTGGTGCCTCTAGCGGTATCGCGATTCCAGTTGAAGATATTTTAAAATCTTTAGAACAAAAAAGTACAAACAGTGAAGGAACAGCAAGAAACGATTATCGTGCTGCTCTTAAAAGAATTCTTGATTCAGATGCCATGATGGATGATAAAATGGCAAGCATCAAGGATCTTCAAACTAAATACCCTGATATCACTATCACTTATAAAGACAGCTCTCAAGCTCGTGTAACTGAAAGTCCATACGATCTTTTCATGAAAACGATTGATAAATGTTCGCAACGTTTTTCTCAAGACGATCAGTTTTCCAGCAAAGGTTCCAATGGTGTTTCATACCAGAAGAAAGTTGAGCGCGGTCGTGCTGCTCTCCAAGAACTAAAAAATCTCAACGATAGTTTCTCTTCGAAAATCACCCAGGCAATAACCGATCAAGTTTTAAACTGTAATGGCCAGGCGGTCAAATCAGGAAGTGAATTTTGTAATGAGGAATCATTAAAACCTACCAGCGATAATTTTTGTGTGGCCCACGCCAGCGTCTGCGCTAACGACATCCAGGGTTGTTATGCTGAGGCCAATAATCAAGTTCAGGTTAGAAAAACAAAAATGGAAAACCTGGCAAAAACATTTAATGCCAACGTTGCGGCAATGATCACTCGCTCGAACGCTTTATATGAACAACAAAAAGCGGCAGTGACTAATATCACTCAATTAATTCAGTCAAAATTTCCTGGAACTAATTTTGAAATTCCAAAAGATATGTTCGTCTCTATGCCTGAACTTAAAAAAGATGCCTACGGCGTAGAAATGGCCGGTGACGGTGATATCAAATCTTTTCTTGATGGCGAAAATTCAATGCCAGGAAAAATCGACAAATTAAAACAAGTCTTTCAAAAACAGAGAGACGCTGTCAAAAAAGCAACTGACGACTATATCGCTCTTCAAAAAGCAGCAATGGAAAAAGAGCGTGGACGTTGGGAGAAACTGGCCGGTGATTGTAAAGGTGCTGTCGACAAATCTCAAAGTGAACTTGCAAAAGCGAATAACGAAGGATTAAAAAAACAAGGTGAAGAGGACGCAAAGGTTGCTAAGTTTTGTAAAAAATATAATAGCATCGGCCAGAATCCTGTTGGTGGTTGTGGACAAGCAAAAGACTTAGCAGATCTTTCGGATGAAATTAGTACTCGCATCAGTGGTCAAGCTGAATCAGTTACTCAGCAGTATGCTAACGCTTGTGATGGTTATATGAACCAAAGTGATTCCCTAAGTAGCTTACCTTCCAACTGCGATGACCTGACTGGCTCTGATAAAACTGCCTGTAAAAAAGCTAAAGATAAATATGCAAAGTCTGACGATTCTGGATCTTCACCAGCTAAAGCGTCTAAAAAACTAAATATTGCTGCTCTTTGTGGATCTGGTAGTGATTCAAAATCAAATGCAGATTTCATATCAAATATTGCAGGAAAACTTTCTTCTGACGACAAACAAAAATTATCAGATGCCAAAACTTTTACAGATGCTCTGAACAAAGCTGATTCTGATAGCGATCCTATAGATGACGCTGGCTTTTTTGACAACATCGATAACCTAATTAAAAACACATCGAAAGATAAAACAAAAATTTGCGACCGAATTCAAGATGCGATCACTCCAGATTCATCTTATGATGACTCTCTTCAAGATACCCTGATTGATGCACAGTTAAAACTAGTGTCAGATCCTGCAAAAAAAGAGGATGCATTAAAGGAAATAAAAACACTTAAAATTGCTAAAAATGCTTATAGCGCCAAATTAGAAAAAGCTAAAGAATTGCAAAATGCTTTAGATGATTTAGCGCAAATTAAAAAACCTGCTCAATTAACAGGAAAAGCTCAACAGACGGACAACATAAGTAAAATCGGTGAACAAATGACAGGTCCGTGCGATATGCAAAGCACTTCCAATATAACTAAGAACATTGGTTTTGATTTAAATAGTTTCGACTCCGGCGTACTTGGATCTGCCTCTCGAGGCCGCTAGGTAAAAAATATTATGAAAAAAGAAGTTAAAACTTCATCATTAAAGAACGCATCGATAGCACTAGTTTCCCTAGTGCTATCGGCGTGTGTACCCAGTGTTGGAAACAATATGCGCTCCAGAGATACCAGTGCTGCCATCTCGGGAAATGCTAATGTTGCCTTATATCAAGGTCGAGTCCTTGCTGATAATCCGATTATTCTTTCAAAAAATGCAGATCTTTCAGATTCATACGATCTCAATAGACTTTTAAGTACAGTACCAATTACTACAAATTCTTTTTTAAAAGGAAATGCTTCTTGCTTGGATTTGGATTATTGTTTTGAAGTTCGAGCAACAAAAGTGGATCCGTCGCCTCTTCAAACAGCAACTGGCAAATGGAGTTACAACGCCACCTCTAGTGAATTTTTACAAGTTAATACTTTTTACCATTTGAATGAAGTCTCAGATTTATTTTTTTCTAATCTCACTCAAAGTTATAACCGTGCCTATTCCGGCCTCACTCCCATGTACGACACTTCACTTCCAACAAATATTCAACAGAGCGCCAATGTTTTTAGTTTGATTATTCAACCGTTAATAATCTACGGGGACTGCAATGAAGCCGATGCCGCTTATTTTAATAATACAACTCAGACCATCTGTTTAGGATATTTAAGCAGTAATCCCACAGTCAAATGGGCCCAGGATAATACCGCTATCTATCATGAGACCGGACACTTTTTTCAGAAATTACAACTCAACATGAGAAACCCATTAGTAGGCCCAAGGGTCAATATGGGAAATCTATTTTACGATGAAGCTGGATCTATTGGTGAAGGCCTTTCAGATTATTATAGTTATTTTGTAAATGGACGCACTCATTTTGCAGAGTGGGCAGCGGGAAGATTTCTAAGAGCATCAAGACCAATGTCTGAAAGAGATCCTATTCATGTGGCAGGTCTTTCAACTGATCCTGACCAACGTTTAAGCTATCCCCAATTTCTTAATTACAATCCTAATAATCCAACGATCCCACTGGAAGACGTTCACTATGCGGGAATGATTATCTCTCATTACTTGGTGGCACTAACTGAAGATCTTGAAGATAAATGTGCAATCTCTCCAAGAGTGGCCTCTGATTTAGTTATGCACTTAATAAGTGAAACTCTTGCTGAGCTTGGAGACTTGCAATCAAATGGAACACAAAGTGTAGTTTCTGGAAATAAAATTAACCTAAACTCTTCACACTCTTCTGATTGGTTGAAACTTGTTAACCCAATCACCTACCGCTCTTTCATGCAAACCATTGCTAAAAATATTAAGAATAATTTATCAAGTCAAAGTCTAAAACGTTGCAACGGCACAACTTATACCACAGATCAAATAGAGTCTCTTATAGATCAATACGGATTGCTTCTTTTTAGAACCTATAATGAAAATAGAAATCTATCGACACCTTCAGGAGTGAAAACTAATACGCCGGTAAATGCGATTAATAGAAAAAAATCAGTTCTCGTTTCTAAAAATCTTTTAATTTTTGATCCTACCTTGAGTGCCAGTTCTGCTTACATAATCGACACTAGAAACCAGATCAAAGACGCTGTTGCTTTGGGACATTTACCCCTCTCGACGCAAACCCCTAGTGATTTATCCTTTAATAACGATAATGGAAGAATGAGCCCCGGTGAAGTTGTTGCCGTGGCCTTAAATCTTTACAATAATTCCAACACTCCAATGGGTGGTGTTCAAGTTCTTGCCAATGACTGGAATCATGCTTACCTGGATCCTGTCTCA
The DNA here is from genome assembly GCA_028710485.1 of Bacteriovorax sp. GTDB lineage: Bacteria > Bdellovibrionota > Bacteriovoracia > Bacteriovoracales > Bacteriovoracaceae > Bacteriovorax. The sequence goes on from JAQTTZ010000047.1 coordinate 16,240, forward strand.
AATAATCTAAAACCATGTCAGTTCCCTACTACAATGTCTAATGACCAATGGCCGCTTATTTCAGAAGGCGGGGTTCCTTGTTCCACCACTGCTGCAACTGCCACAACTGACTTTGCACCAGTTTGCTTTATTCAATCAAATGAAACAACCGCAACTAAATGGGTTTCGCAAAAAGAATTTCAAACCAAGATGGCCCTGGATTCTTCTTTCTGTCTAGATCCTACAAAACCAAATGAATGTTTTATCAGAGCTGTTAAAGGTGCTGATCAGTCCTATTACTCAAAAATTAATCCAAAATCAACCTGGGGTCAGACTCTGGCCAATCCAGAAACAAGCAAGGCCCCTGGGCTCGTTGGCTCAAACGTTATTTTATTCGAAGTTTCAAAGCATGTTCCTCCAGGAACAATTGTCGATTGCCGATTGAGAGTACGTTTCACAAACTGTGAAGACTGTTATCACGACGCCAATAGAAGTAATTATGATTATACCGATACTGATTATAACGGACCTCGGCCATTTAAGATTATTCACTTACAGATACCAATTATTGATTAATTAAAATATGAAAAAAACTTGGCTCTTTATATTTTCAACATTCGTAGCTATATCAATAGCTATCTATAGTAAAAACTTGCCGCTTGGACTCGCTAATAAATCAAATGCCACGTGGAAAACTTTCGTTAAAAATTCTAATCTTGAAATTTCTGGACATAAGACGACTAAAAAAGAACTTGAAGCAGCTCGCGTTCCCTCTCCCAAAAGAGAGATAGCGCAAGAGAGCAATCAAAATGCAAATGATGAACGCAATTTTGAACAACAGGCAAAAATTCTAAAAGATAATCATTTTTTATTGCGTGAAGAGCGAGTTTTGATTGGAGACATTCAAAAAAGAAATTATCAGGATGAAGAAGTGCCGCTGGAATTGTTGAATAAAATTAATCCCAACTGGAAAGAGATTTTAGGACATGAGCTGTTGCGCTTTCAAAATGATGATACAAAACTCATGATTAAAGAGGAATTTTCTATTATCCAAATCCAAAATGGCAAAGGACGCTACGTTGAACAGGTTATTGCGACTTATATTTTAAAAGATGGAACAATTGACAGCTATCGCGCTTTGATTGATTCTGAAACGGGTTCGGTCATTGAGACTTGGGATAAAACGATTTACGAAAATTATAAAAAAGTGAAGGCAAACCTAAGTCTACCTTCGGAAAATAATAGTGGAATTATAGCAAGGTAAACGGCAAGCTCACGCCTAAAACAACTTCATGATTAGAAATATCTCCGCCAGTAACGACCGCTGGTTTTGAATCGAATACGACGTTTCGATACATCAAATTTAAACTCAAGAATGGAATTCCTGTAAAGCCAACACCTAACTCTTTAGTGTTTCCTTTAAACTCAGCTCCTGTAGCTGTTTTTCCCGTTGAATTTGTGTCTTTTGCTGTATTGGAAAAATAATAAGCGCCCCAAAATCTCAAAAGAATTGGAAAATTATAACCAACGAATAGTCCCACTTCTCCACGATCAAATTTGTCATCTCCTCCTGGTGACTGAGTCCAAGTATACGATGAAAATGTGTAATCAAGTCCTGCCATTAGCCCTAAAATTTGACCGCCAAGTCTTAAACCGAGTTCTGGGTTTGTATACTTATATTCAACGCCTGAAGTTGTACCTCCACCGGAAATATTATAACCAAGATGCGGCTCTATTAATAAACTGGCATGAGCAGAAGAGGTAAGTATCGTCAGCACCAACACACTAAAAGCGATTAGAGAATTCTTTAGAGACACCATATTTCCTCCTTGATTTTAGTAACAGCGAAGCTCATTATCTCGGCCAATAAAAAAAAAGGAAAGAACAAAATTGCTTAATGCTAAATACTTCAACTACTTTAAAACTTCATCTCTGGAACGTGAGAAGGAACAATGAGCTTTCCTTCAGTAAGACTTACAATTTGCTCGACCGACACACCTGGGGCGCGTTCAAGCAAATGAAAAGCGCCATCTTTTATTTCGAGTACGGCCAAATCAGTCACTACTTTTTTGATACAGCTTACTCCCGTCAAAGGAAGTTTACATTTGGTTAAAATTTTTGATTCACCTTTATTTGAGTGTGCCATCGCCACTACAATATTTTGTGCTCCTGCAACCAGATCCATCGCTCCGCCCATGCCCTTCACTAATTTTCCAGGAACCATCCACGAGGCAATACTGCCGCACTGATCCACTTCAAAGGCGCCAAGGACTGTAAGATCTACGTGCCCGCCACGAATCATGGCAAAACTATCTGCGGAATTAAAGAAGACCGCCCCTTTAACGACTGTTACTGTTTGTTTTCCTGCATTGATTAAATCTGGATCTACATTATCATCAGTAGGAAATTCCCCCATCCCCAAAATGCCATTTTCAGACTGCAACATCACTTGCATTCCAGGTGGAATATAATTAGCAACTAAAGTAGGTATGCCTATTCCTAGATTTACGTAATAACCATCTTTCATTTCTTGCGCAATTCTTTGTGCTATTTGTTCTCTAGAGAGTCCCATATTATTTCCTTACTGTTCTTTGTTCTATCCGCTTTTCAAAATTTCCAAGAATAACCCGAGTGACAAAAATTCCAGGAGTGTGAATAAAGTTCGGATCCAGCTCTCCTGGTTCCACAATTTCTTCAACTTCTGCGACTGTAATTTTACCGGCAGTGGCCATCATTGGATTAAAGTTAGCAGCTGTTTTTCTAAAAATTAAATTGCCATAACGATCGGCCTTCCAAGCTCTAATTAAAGAAAAATCAGAAGTGTAAGATTCTTCTAAAATATATTTACGACCGTTAAATTCTTTTACTTCTTTACCCTCTGCTACAGGTGTTCCAAATCCTGTGGCCGTGAAGAAACCAGGAATACCCGCTCCACCAGCACGAATCTTTTCAGCTAAGGTGCCTTGAGGAGTTAAAATAACTTTCATCTCACCATTTAAAAATTGTTTTTCAAATAGAGCATTTTCTCCCACGTAGGAACCAATCATGGTTTTGATTTGATTTCTTTCTAATAAAATACCTAATCCAAAACCATCAACCCCGGCATTATTGGAAATGCAAGTAATGCCCTGAACATTCATTTCATACATTTTTTTTATTAAACCTTCTGGTATTCCGCAAAGGCCAAAGCCTCCCACCATAACAGTCATATTATCTTTTAATCCATTCAGCGCTTCATCATAAGACTCAACAACTTTATCAAATCCGGCCATGGTTCACTCCCAATAAAATAATTATAACGATTTCTTAAGTGCAGCTTCTGAACTTGCAAAGACATCAGCATGCAAAGAATTTCCATGGGCATCCATGGTAACTACCACTGGAAAATCGGTGACTGAAAGCTCCCAGATGGCCTCAGGAGAACCTAAGTCCTGCCAATAAACAGCATCCACAGAATCGATCTTCTCCGCCAAAACCTGAGCGGCCCCACCGATAGCATGAAAATACACACAGCCATAGTCCTCGCAACCTTTTAAAGTTTTGGGACCCATTCCACCTTTACCAATCACTCCGACGATTCCGTAATCCTTCATCACGTCTGCCTGATAAGGCTCTTCGCGAATTGAGGTCGTAGGTCCTGCTGCTGTTACTTTATATTCTTTAGTTTTTTTATCTTGAAGAATAACCGGCCCGCAATGATAAATAATTTGATTGTTAAGATCAACAGGTGGTTTTACACCATCATGTAATCTTTTATGAACGGCATCTCTTCCGGTAAAAAGTTTTCCGGTGATAAGAACCATATCGCCGACCTTTAATTCTTTTACTTGTTCATGAGTGAATGGATAATTTAATTTTTTCATTTTTGTCCTATAGGCATTGGCCCGATATTTAGTACAACCATTTTTTGATTTGATTTTTTTCGCCAAGTTCAATTCCCTGGCGGCGGAAGGCCCAACACATATAAGAAATTGAAACGAAGAATGAAGCAGGTAATCTATTGAGCACGCCGATCTTGCATCCTAGTAAAGTGGTTTTACCACCGAAACCCATCGGTCCAATTCCCAATTTATTAGAAGTTTCCACTATTTCTTTTTCTAGATCAGCTAGTTCCAAAATCTCATTTGTATCATCAAGACGACGAAGCAATTGCTCTTTTGATTCGTTATAACCCGCACCGCGGTCTCCGCCGATACAAATACCAAGTACTCCAGGTCCACATCCTTTTCCTTGAGCTTTATGGACAGCATCTAAAATAACTTTGCGAACACCATTTAAATCCCGCCCAGCATCTAATCTCGTTTCTGGCAAAGAGTATTGAGCTCCAACATTTTCACATCCACCACCTTTTAGCATCAGCTTCACCTCAACCGTTTTTTTATTGTGCTGATGATAATGAATTGATGGATGCCCAGGCCCCACATTCATTCCTGAGTTCTCCCCAGTTAAAGAGTCCACTGAATTTTGGCGTAGAAACCCTAGCTCCGTTGATTTCACTACTGCCTTATGAATAAGGGAAGTGAATTTGTTTTGATCAAATCCTGCCGGGTGGCCGATATAAAAAAGAACTGTTCCTGTATCTTGGCAAAGAGGTTGAGATTTCTTTTTTGCGAGTTCAATATTCGCTTTGATAATATTCATAGCGTATTCAGCAGTCGTATTTTTTTCTTCTCTATGAAGAGCTTCTAAAATAACCTTTTGAACATCGTCAGGAAGGACGGCAGAAGTGATTTTAATTAATTCAATGAGTGAAGTTTCTAGCGTTTTTTGAGTGTTTTCTGGTTTTTGAATCACTTTTTTAGCAGCTGTTTTTTTTGATGCAACTTTTTTTATTGTTTTTTTCGCTGCCACTTTAGTTTTTGCCGCAGATTTTTTTACAGCTGTTTTTATTGGTTTCTTAACCATTTTTTTTGCCAATTTCTTTTTTATTGCCATGATAATCTCCAAGTCCTCGTGCGATATTAATCTAAATTTAGAAAAATTATAGCAAGACTCCACCAAGTTTAGTACTGTTTTTCCCTATGATCTCTTTAAGTGGACTCAATGACAAACAGCGCGAAGCCGCCGAAACTATCGAGGGGCCCGTTCTTATTTTGGCCGGTGCCGGCTCGGGTAAAACTCGCACTATCACCTACCGAATAGCCCATATGGTGGATAATTTAGGTATTAAAGGTGATTCCATCTTAGGGGTGAGTTTCACCAATAAAGCGGCCAAAGAAATGAGAGAGCGCGTTCATGCTCTTTTAGGTACACGAAAATCACGTGGCGTTTCGCTGCTCACTTTTCACTCTCTTGGCGTTCGGATTTTAAAAAAAGAAATCACCAAGCTTGGCTATCAAGAAAATTTCTCGATATATGATCAATCTGATCAAATTGGAATTGTCCGCGATGCCATGAGACATTACTCTGCTGAAAAAAAATTTGATCAGAAAGATATTCTGGCAAAGATTTCTTTTTTAAAGAATGCCGGAATTCATGAAGATGATTTTGCCAACTCTCCCCATTTTGATCCTGAGGATGCCTACAGCCACGCCGCCGAGTATGCTTACCGCTTCTATCAAGAAAAACTAAAATTTTTTAATGCCATTGATTTTGATGATATTCTTTTTTTAACACTCAAACTCTTTCGTGGCTTTCCCGAAGTGGCCCGTGCCTATTCAGAAAAATTTCAATACATCATGGTTGATGAGTACCAAGATACCAATACGCTTCAATTTGAATTAATTGTTCACCTAACCTCAACCCATAAAAATTTATGCGTGGTTGGTGATGATGACCAGTCAATCTATGCTTTCAGAGGAGCAGACGTAACCAATATTTTGGAATTCGAAAAAGTTTTTCACAACGCCAAAATTGTAAAACTTGAAGAAAACTACCGCTCAGTCACATCAATCTTAGACCTCGCTAATAATGTTATAAAAGTGAATAAAAAGCGTCGTGATAAAACACTCTGGGGCCAAAAGAAGAGCGATCATATTCCTCTTCTCTGGGCGATGGGAGACACCGATCACGAAGCAGAAGTGATTGTCGAAGAGGTTGTTCGCCACCAAGGCAATGGAGGTCATTTGGCCGACATAGCAATCCTTTATCGCAGCAACACTCAGGCCCCTCCAATTGAAGATCAGTTGAGACTCTCTCAAGTGCCTTATCAAATCATTGGTGGACAAAAGTTTTATGATAAAAAAGAAGTAAAAGATTTAATGAGCTACCTCTTTGTCATTTTAAATCCAAGCGATCAAATGGCCCTTAGAAGAATTCTCAATATTCCCAATCGCGGGATTGGGAATGCCACTCTAGAGAAATACTTAAAAAAATCAGAAGAAGAGAAACTTCCCCTCTTTCATGTATTGGAAAAATACCCGAGTATCGATCCCCAAAGAGCTCAAGGAATTATCACTTTTGTAGAATTGATCAATAAATACAAAAAGAAATTTCAAACGGGCACACTGGCCGAAAATATCAGTGTGCTGATTGAAGAAATCGACTACCTGAATTTCATTGATAAACAATATGACAATGCCAAACAAGTAGAACGAAGACGTAAAGATGTTATGTATTTTATTGAATCGGCCAATCGTTTTGCTAATTATTATAAAGAAAATGCCACCTTGAAAATCTTCTGTGAACGACTCCTCCTTCAAGACTCTCAAGATAAAGATAAATTAGAAGATGAAGAAGGTGACTCCGACGTCAGAAAAAATGAAGTGACTCTTATGACACTTCATTCTTCAAAAGGATTGGAATTTCAAAAAGTATTTTTAGTTGGAATAGAGGAAGAAACTATTCCTCACAAAAGAACCATCTCGCAGGGAGAGGACATCAGCGAAGAGCGGCGTCTCTTTTACGTAGGAATCACTCGCGCCCAAGAAGTTCTCATTATGACTTATGCTAAACAAAGAAAACTTTTTGGCAAAGATATGCCAAGAACCAAGTCGCGTTTTATCAACGATCTTGTAGGCAGTAATTTATTTATTGAACAAGACCGCACGACTTTTGGCCATTTGACTGTAGAGGAAGCCGATACCTATAAAAAGAGCTTCTTCTCAAATCTGCTAGATACACTTGAAGACAAATAACGAGTGCATAAAAGAGGGCCATCCTTGGCCCTAAACCCATCCGTGGAGCCAATCCCTGGCATAGTAATGCATCTTCCTTGAACTATTTCTGAATAAAAACTGTTAATTCTCTCTTCACAAAAAATACGCTTTTTATATTCACTCGCATTTTTTTAATTTCCCTGCAGTTGATATTTCTCTTTTTCAAAAAATCTTTCAGCCGCACTTCATAATCCACATTCCAAACATAATAGGTTTCTGTGAATTTTAATTCAGGGTTCTGCTTTCCTTCGAAGCTCCCATTTCCCCAAACACCATCACCAGCGCAGCCTGCAGGGCCAAGTTTCAAAGCACCACAAGATGTGACTAGAAACAAAAGTCCAAAAAGGCATCCAAGCATCTTCATTTTCGAGGCTCCTTAACAGTGAGCAGCGAAATTTTGTAATCCACCGGGCAGTAAAGGCCTAGGGTCACAAGCGTATAGAAAAAACTTTTCCAACTCGTTGTTTGCGAAACGACTACATACGAAGGCAGGTCTAAACCCAACTCATTGCCATGATCTTCGAGGTCAATAGTAAAATTCCCAGGCGAGTTTCCCCAAAAATAAAAATCTGCTGTAGATCCAATTTCAACCTGTCGTTCACTATTTTTCCCTGCTGAAATTTTAAATGGAGTTCTTCCACTCGCAACAAAATCCAGACTCGAACAACTAGAGATAAAAAGAGCTGTTATGAATAAACAAAACGCACGATATTTTCGTAAGTTCATTCACACTCCAATTAAAAAAATTTGTCTTGGTTAAATTGTCTATCGTTTCATTTTATTATGTCAATAAATTATAAAGCTTAGACGCCGAAACTCTATTCTGCCTTAAATTCTGGTGTTCGTTTTTCTTTGAAGGCGGCGAGTGCCTCGAAATGATCGGTTGTTCTTTGACTAATTCCTTGGAAAGTTGCGAGTACATCTAGTGAAGTATGGAGGTCGCTGAGATATGAAATCTTCATCGCTTTTTTTGTCATCGCCTGAGCGATAGGAGCAAGGCCTGCTATTTTATCTGCCAATTTTTCGGTTTCAGTTATTAGCTCAGAATCTTCGAATAAATTATTGAGCAAACCAAAATCCAGCGCGTTCTTTCCAGAAAAAGTTTCTGCAGTTAAAAACATTTGCATCGCTTTGGCGTATCCCAGTACTCTTTGCAGAAAATAGGTTCCACCATCACCTGGAACAAGACCCATACGAGTGAATGTTTCAGCAAATTTTGAAGAATTGCAACCGATTCGAAGATCACACATCATCGCCAGGTCGCAACCGGCACCAATCGCTGCTCCGTTAACCATAGCGATCATCGGAGTGGAGACTTCCTCAATACATCTTGGAATCTGCTGAATCCCGTGCATATAGCGCATGCGAAGCTCGTTGCACTCACCTTCAAACATTCCAGTTTTGTCTTCCATCGCTTTGATGTCTCCCCCGGCGCAAAAACTTTTACCGGCCCCGGTGAGAACTATCACTCTGATCTCTTTATCAAAATCGGCGTGTTTAAAAACGGCCACCAAAGAATTGATCATGGGTATAGTGATGGCGTTCATTTGATCGGGATTATTCAAACTCACCCAAAGTTGGTGAGTCTTTTTTACTTCAATCTCTATATGTGAAAATTTCTGATCATAAAAATGCATTGGGACTCCGTAATTTTTACAGGTTTTTACCTATTTTTTATAATTATGATAAAAGAATTCCACCTAAACAACAATTGGAGATATTACTATGAAAACATTAATTGCCGTTCTTACTTTGACTGCTACGATGAGTGCCTTTGCTTTCCAAACAGGTACAGGAAACAATGGTCCCTGGACTGTTGGTCCACTTGGATACACTGATCCTTTAGTTTCTTCTCGAGGAACTAGTATGACTCTTGCCGGGACTTCTGTCGGAACAGTGGCAGCTGTTAATATGAAAGCAATCGCTGTAGCGATTGAAAATGATTCTCAACAATATTTTCAAAATGGTGAGATGAGTGTTCTTCTTGCCAGCAGCGTAGAGAAAATAATGAATGAGAATGCTGAGCTTTCAGTTGATGAAGCAGTTTCTGTAGTTCTTGAGTTTGCTCACATTCATAATAACTAATTAGTGAATTTAGTGGCCGGAGCTAAGGTACGCTTTTAAGTATTTCGAGGGACTTTCTCGATTGAGGCTTGAAAGAATGAGACTGGTAGCTTCGGCCAATTTTTTGATATCAATTCCCGTCTCAATTCCCATTGAACTAAAAAGAAAATATAAATCTTCGGTTGCAACATTACCTGAAGCTCCGAGGGCGTAAGGACAGCCTCCCAGACCGCCTGCAGACGAGTCAAAACTAGTTATGCCCATTTCCAAAGAGGCCAAAATATTGGCAACCGCCATTCCGCGGGTATCGTGAAAATGCATAGAAAAAAAATCTAAATTAAAATCTTTTGATAAAAACTCAATCACCTCTGTGACTTGTTTGGGGTTGGCGATACCAATCGTATCTCCAAGAGAGATTTCAGAAACACCTAGGTCTTGCAATTTATGAGCAATTCTTTTTAGCTCCAAAAGACTAGTTTGACCTTCATAAGGACATCCAAAAACAGTTGAGATATATCCGCGGGTGCGTATTTTATTGATGCTAGCAACACCCATTACTTCTTCAATACGAACGAGTGACTCATCAATGGTTGCATTAATATTTTTTTTATTAAAAGTATTTGAGGTCGAAGTGAAAATAGCGATGTCTTGCACCCCTACTTTCAGGGCAGCTTCCAAACCAATCATATTGGGAACTAATGAAATAAGACGAGTTCCTGCGAGGCTTGGCTCTTTTTTTAAACGAAGATAGAGCTCAGCTCCATCG
>JAQTTZ010000165.1 GCA_028710485.1 Bacteriovorax sp.
CTTTTTAGAAAATCGAATAATTGGGGGTCAATTGCCATGAAAATTTTATTGATAATTAAGTCTGAAGGGTTAGTTCCGGATTTAGATAAAATTCGTTCATTTGTACCGGTAGTAAAAGATTTATTACCAACTTTTAACTATGTTTATAAAAATGGTAAGTTGTTGACTGATCTAGAAACAATTAATTCTTATTTGAGAGAGAAAAACTCACTTGTTTCTGGTGTCTTTGATAACTTGTCTTCGTCGGTGGGGGTTGGATTTTCTACGCCGAATAGGGTTAATTTAAATAACCGATCAGTATTTGATAAGGCTTTAAATTTGTGGCCCGATGGTGGGTTTATTAGTTTAGGTTTTGAAGATGGTGATAGGACTGTTTTAAAAAATAGTGCTGGTTTTGGTTCAAATGATATTTTTGAAATTAATTCTGACCATGAGAATATAGTGAATAATTCACTTAGTTGGATAATAGAGAAGGTAGGGTTGACTCAAGTTGATGTGAGTGTCGAATCTGACGGTTTAAATGATAATTTAGTGGCTTTTATCGGATCACCGGCATCGATGTCTATTAGATGTGGGAATAATATTTTTAATGAAAATAATGGTTTTATAGTGATAAATAATAATAATTACAAAGATTGTGATTTGCTTTTAAATCCTGTTGATAGTGGGGTTGTCCATTTGGTTTTGGGTAATATTAAAAATGATAATTGGAATTATTTAGAGGTTAATGTTGAGGATGGAGTGAATGAGAGTTTTAAAATAGATTTTGATGTGGCTAATATATCTAGTGATCTATCAAATAGAGATTTTTTATTAAAATTGATTGAGTCTGATTTACAGAAGATTGGTTTAGATAAATCAATTAAAGCGCTAAAGAAAGGTAATTTTTCTGTGCTAATTCAGTCTGTTTTTGTCTATAGGGCAAAGAGCAAGGAAATGATATTAACAAAGCGAATTTTGGATAACTTATTAATTTTGTCAAGTTTAAATAGGAATGGTCATAGATGTGGTAATTTTATTAACCAAAAATGGTTGGATAAATATATTTCTACTCTAGATAAGGTGGTAGGTTTGAAATCTAGAAGAAGACCTTTAAGTAAATTTTCAGCGATTAGTTTTAAAAATTTGATTGAATTAAGTGAAAAAGACTTATCGGATTTTTGTAATTATCGACAAGTATTAGGGTTGGTAGTAGGTGGTTACAAGAGAGAAGTTTTAGTATATTAAAGCTTGGATATTTCTGAGAGGAGTTCGGAGAGGATTTTTTCTTCTGGGATGGTTTTTAGAATAACACCTTTTTTGAAAATTACGCCTTGGTGGTGACCGCCGGCAACACCAATATCGGCTTCTTTTGCTTCTCCTGGTCCATTAACAACACACCCCATAACGGCGACAGTAATCGGTTTATCGATACCAACTAGGGCCTTTTCAACTTTATTAGCTAATCCTATTAAGTCTATTTCGGTACGACCACAAGTGGGGCAAGAAATTAGATTGACTCCCCTACTTCGAAGTTTAAGAGATTTTAAAATTTCCCAACCGACACGGACTTCTTCGATTGGATCACCGGTTAGAGAGACTCGAATAGTGTCACCTAAACCTTCAAAAAGCATGATTCCAAGGCCGACGGAGCTTTTAACTGTGCCAGCATTGACTGTACCGGCTTCAGTGATGCCAAGATGAAGTGGGTAGTCGACTTTTTGGTGTAGTAGTCGATAGGCTTCGACAGTGCGATCAATATCAGAAGCTTTTAGAGAAATAACTATGTCGTAAAAATGATTTTTTTCTAGAATTTGAATATGTTTTAAGGCACTTTCGACCATAGCTTTGGCAGTGCGACCATATTTTTCCTCTGCTTCTTTTTCAAGAGATCCAGTGTTAATACCAATGCGAATGGGAACTTTTTTGTCTTTACAGGCATCAACAACTTTTTTTACATTTTGGTCAGAACCAATATTTCCCGGATTAATACGAACTTTATCGATGCCGTTTTTAATTGATTCTAAAGCTAATTTGTAGTCAAAATGAATGTCGGCAACTAGAGGAATTCTGATTCCTTTTTTGATATCTTTGATGGCTTTGGCGGCGATCATATCGGGAACAGCGACACGAATAATTTCACAACCGGCCTTTTCTAATTTTTTGATTTGAGAGATAGTTGAGGCAGCATCACGAGTATCGGTATTGCACATTGATTGGACAGAAATAGGATTACCTCCGCCGATTTTAATATTTCCTACTTGGACAGTTCGTGTTTTTTTCATATTTATTTGGTCGTTTGTTTTATAATTTTTCCTCCTGGTGGTTGTTGTAGGACTCGGACCTACGACCTCTTCGATGTGAACGAAGCGCTCTAACCAACTGAGCTAAACAACCTGGCTTTTCCTGATTATATCAGTTAGAATTTAAAAGTATGAGAAATATACATAAAAATCAAGGGGGTTTTAGTCTTGGAGGTTTTTTGTTGGAATTCATTCAATCGATTGTTTTGGCGTTGTCAGTCTTTGTTTTGATTTATTTGTTTGTGGCTCAACCTAATGAGGTAAAAGGAAGTTCAATGTATCCGAATTTTGAAGATAAAGAATATTTATTGACAGAGAAATTGAGTTATCAATTTGGAAAACCTCAAAGGGGTGATGTGGTTATTTTTAAGGCTCCACCAAGTGAGCCTTGTTCGGCAGAAGAATGTGAATATATTAAGAGGGTTATAGGAGTTCCTGGAGACAGAGTGATGGTTAAAGGAGGTCAGGTCTATTTAAATGGAGAAATGTTGGATGAGTCGGCATTTTTGAGCGATGAAGTAATTACTAATGAGGAGGAATACATGGAAGAAGGAGTGGAGTTGACTGTTCCGGATGGACAATATTTGTGTTTTGGAGATAATCGGGAGCATTCGCGTGATGGACGAGCCTTTGGTCCGATTGAAGAAAAATCTATTGTGGGAAGAGCCTTGTTCAAGTATTGGCCAATTTCCTCGATAGGGGGTGTTCCAAGGATTAGGTTTTAATTGATCAGATCTTTTTGGCAGATTTGTTTGTAAAGGCTTTTTAGGTTTTCGAATCGTTGGTCAACAGTGCCTTTGAATTGAAAGGTCACTTGAGTAACCATATTAGTTTGAGTGATTTTGATATTAGTGGTCTTATCTTTGAAAAAATCTTTCATATCTGAACCAATATTATCCATCTTTGACTTTAAAAATTGGGGCAGATTTTCTTTGGTGATAGGAACGACTCCTTCTTCTATTTTTTTGCGCATACGACGAGCAATGTCTTCGGCTCGTCGAACAGAGGCTTTTTCCTTGAGAACTATTTTATAAGCTTCAATCATTAGTCTAGTATCCCCTATACTGGATAGAGCCCTGGCATGTCCTTCAGTTATGAGTCCAGAAAGAAGGCCATCTTTGAGGGCATCTGGTAGAGTCAAAAGTTTAAGACAATTAATTACATAAGGAACACTCTTACTTACTTTTTTGGCAATTTGATTGTTGTCGAAATTGAATTCTTCTTTGAGTCGAAGGAAAGCTTTGGCTCGTTCTATTGGATTTAAATCTTTACGTTGGACATTTTCAACAATGGCCATTTCTAACATTTGTTGAGGGTTAGTTTCTTTAACAATAGCTGGAACATATTCTAGTTTCAAAATTCGGGCAGCTCGCCAACGTCGTTCTCCGGCAATGATTTGATACCCGGCTGGTGTTTTGGCAACAATTAGAGGCTCCAGTATCCCGTGTTCTTTGATGGACTCGACAAGTTCAGAAACGGATTCAGGAGAAATAATACCTCGAGGTTGAAGAGGATTTGGTTCTAGTTGGTTGGTAGGGATTTGAGTTACTTGTTTCATAGTAATAAGTTACTATGAAAACACTTGTGAAAAAAGGAGGAAAAAGTATCTCAAAGACAATCAAAGTATTTAGTTTTTGATGACGGAAACGATTTTTTTACCTAGTTTTTGGAAGAATTTAACAATTCCTGGTTGAATAGCATAAATAGTATAATCTTTGCCTATTTTAGTTCCTGGACCTGAGTGGAAACTTGATCCAACTTGTCGGACGATAATTTGACCAATTTCTACTTTTTGTCCACCAAATTTCTTTACTCCCCGACGCTGACCGGCACGGTTTGCTTTTTGATTTGTTTTTCCTTGTGATTTTGTATGTGCCATAGTTACTTTATTAGTAAATTAGTTATTTAGTGGTAATTTTAGTAATTTGAATATCGGTTAATTGAGGACGAAAACCCATAGTCTTTCGGTAGCGGGATTTTGATTTATATTTAAAAACTCGGACCTTTTTACCTTGATAGTTTTTGACTATTTTATAGTCTACTTTTGCGTCTTTAATGGTAGGTTCGCCTATTTCTATTTTGTCGCCGTCAGCTATTAAGAGAACCTGATCAGTAGATCCGGTTTTCCCTTCTTCTAGGTTTAGATTGTTGACGGTTATTTTCTGGTCTTCGGTAATTTTAAATTGAGAACCGGAGATAGAAACTACTGCGTATTTCATACTTTTCGATTATAACATAGGAAAAAATGTTAACAAGATCATGAAGAATAGATAATTCCAAGTGAAAATAATAGGGTCATAAGAGATGAACCTCCGACTGATAAAAAAGGAAGAGGAATACCGGTAACTGGGAGAATACCGATGTTCATACCAATATTAACAAAACTTTGCATCCAGATTTGAATAGTAATACCTAGGGTGAACAGAAATAATGGTTTGTTATTAGTAGTATTGAAGGCTTTGACCAAGAGATTTTTAATCAAGAGGTAATAGGCAGTGAGAATAAGGAGAATTCCAGCAAAACCGAGTTCTTCGGCGGTGGCAGCAAACATAAAATCGGTGTGTTTTTCAGGAAGAAAAAGAAGTTGACCTTGAGTTCCCTTTTTGTAGCCTTTACCAAAAATACCTCCGGAACCAATGGCAATTTTTGATTGGATGACATTGTATCCTTGACCAAGTGGGTCGGCGGCTGGATTGAGAAAAGTAGTGATCCTTTTTCTTTGGTAATCATGAAGAACTTTACTGTAGACAATTGGACTGATTATTAGAAATATAATTCCAAGAACAAGAGCCAGGCGGAATAATTTCTTGTTATAGAGAATTATAGGTGCGAGTAATAATAAAAGAGAGAGAGCGCTGCCAAGATCTGGTTGAGCCATAGTAATACCAACCGGGATAAATTGGAGTAAGGGCAAATTAGTGTTGGTTAAAAAAAGCATGAGCCAGGGTTTAACTATTTCAGATGGTTGAATGGTAGTAAACCCAATATCAATCCAACGACGAGATCCACGGGTTATATTTTGGAAGACGATGGGGATTAGAAGTAAGGTGCAGCAAGCAACAAAAATAATCCATTTTGATGAGGCAATTTGTTTGGGATTTATCTGGCGGCCAATAAAAAAAAGTCCTATTCCTATACCCCAGGCCAATAATTGTTTACTGACTAGACTGGGAGCAAGTGAACTAATCATGAGAATATTCAGGGTGAAAAGAATGATCAAGCTAATTAAAATGGACAAACTTGGTTTTTTGGACACTATATAGATTTTAGCTGATTTTTTCTATTTTAAGATGGTCGGATTTTTCGATATTAACAGCTAGAGTTTTTGATAAAATTTCTTTTTCAAAATCAGTGGGCCATGTTGGAGCAAAAATTTTGATTTTGTCTTTAAGTTCCAAATTACTTTCTTTGCGAAGATTTTGGATTGACCTGATTAAGTTGCGAGCATCACCTTCAGCTTTTAGCTCTGGAGTAATCTTTGTCTCAAGAGTAGTATCCAACTCATTTTCTCCATTAGAAAAGTCTACCTCTTTGACATTTAATTCTTGTTTTATTATTTGAGATAGGGCCTTGTCTAAATGAGTATT
>JAQTTZ010000048.1 GCA_028710485.1 Bacteriovorax sp.
AGCGTTCAGTCCATGACTATTTTAATTGATCCTGGTCATGGCGGAGAAGATGATGGGGCCAAGGCCCAAACACTGGGGAGAGTGCCAGAAGAGTTGATCAAAGAAAAAGATATCGCTCTTTTAATTGCTCAAAAAATATATGAAAAACTCTCAGCTAAAAACTACACCGTTTTTTTAACGAGAAGCTTTGATCGAGCAGTTAGTCTTCCGGAGCGGGCAGCGATTGCCGAAAAAACTAAAGCAGATCTTTTCATTTCGGTTCATATCAATTCAAGTCCAGAATCATCTGCTGCTGGTTTCGAAACTTATTATTTAGACAATCACAATGATGTTGCTATTAAAAAAGTAGAGAAAACTGAAAACGTTCAGATGAAAGGTGACGAAATAGTGGTTCAGCAAATTTTGGTTGATCTGGTCGTCGAACAAACAGTGAGCACCTCCAAACCACTGGCCCAAAGTATTCATTCTGAAATTAAAAATTCAGTGGGAAGAAAATATGGAATTCAGAGCAGAGGTATTAAGCCAGGTCTCTTTTTTGTTCTCGCTCTTTCTAAGCGCCCTGGTGTTTTGTTGGAAGTTGGATTTATTTCCACCATGAAAGAAAGAATTCGGATGATGAATCCAAAATTTCAAGATGATTATGCCAGTGCAGTGGTTCGTGGGATTGAAAGTTTTTTAAAAAATAGACAACAACATAGATCAAGAATCAAAACAAAAAAAAGGCACTAGAAGTGTGAACTCCTGGTGCCTTAACGATTTTAAAAAAATTATTGGCAATTAGGTTTTGAAAATGAAGTATAAACCGGGAAATCTGAGGTATACGGATTTGTTGTACTTCTTTGTGAGACGATAATTGTATTCATCGCAGCTGCAATCAACCCATATCCGCATGATGTTGCTGTATTTATTGTAATTCCGTTGGGAGCTTGGAAATTGATCAAAGCTCTATCATTTGAAACCAGTGCTGGATAATTTACATAAGCATTTGGCACTCCACAAAATGAAAGTGTAACGTTGTAACCTATAACCTGACTTCCATTGGTCACTTTTGTTAAGAACATTATATCGCGGTAAAGGCTCACACCAACATAAAGATTGCTAATGGTTCCTGAATTCATAAAACCAGGTTGCCAGTTCCCACCAATAGTAGTTCCACTGATCGATCCACCATTGATAAAAAAGCTGACGTCATTAGCAAGTCGGGGGCCATTTAAACAAGCAATGCCAGCGCGTATTGCTTGAACTTGGTTTACAATATTTGGATTGGAGCTAAGGGCCGGGTTACCAACATAAAAAGGTGATGTCCCCGAAGCTCCGGTAGGATTTGAATTTACAGTATTCTTTTTCCCGCATGAACCTAACAGCAATAGGCAAGCAGTTAAGGTTATTTGAAGAGAATATTTAAATCGCGATTTCATCTCATTACTCCACGAGAGGATTTATGTCTAACGACCGCATCGGATAAAATATTAAATCACTTTAATACTTTCTAAGGTGCAATCTAAAATACTCGGGTATTGTCGAAATAGATTGAAGAATTTTAAATATTTAGACGATAGGACGGACTTACTTTATACTAGCAGGTATTATGAAACTCAAAACCGTTCTCATGAATCGCTATAAAGATGATGAATTTATATTTAAGCTATCTACTGGCCTTAAATTTGTTCTTGTCTCATTAGGCTTCACTTTTTCAGTCTTACTATTTACCTATCTTTTTATGAAGATCGATCTTATTTATTTCGTGGCCCATGGTTATCCTGGAGCAAGTGAATTTCGAGAAGCTTTTTACACTTTTATTTACTCGGCATTAATAGATGAAATTCCTTACATGATGGTCGCAATAGTTTTTATCTTTTGTTTGGGTTTTTATTTGTCTTCCATTATGATTCGTCCGTTTAAAGTAATAGGTAAGTATTGTGAAGAGCGCTTGTCTGGTAAAGCTAATTATTATTCGCCAGATTATTTTTCAGACTTGAAGCTGCTCACTTCTTTTTCGGTCTTTTTTTTCTCGCATATAGATGAAGCAAAGACAAGAGGCAAACTCGTGAAGATCGAAGTGCCACAAGACTATACGCGGATTCATAAACCTGTTTTTGAAAAAAATTTCTTCTTCAACTATCTTTTTGTTATTATTATTTTTGCACTGCTGGCCTCAGTTGGTATTTTTGTGGTCAATAATATAATACGCGATCAAATATTCCAACTTACTCAAAAGTTTCTTTCAAATAACGCAATAGCAGGTAGTAAGGGGATTCGTTATTTCATAGAAGAACAATTTTCCGTTGCGGATATTGCCGTTTATTTTTTTTTGGCGTTACATGTCTTGATGTATTGTCTTTTAGGGGTGCATCTGTATGGGAAAATCTCTGGTCCGGCCTTTGCGGTTTTTGCAACAATGAGATCGTTCCTCAGTGGGAATTATCATAATCGAGTTCATTTAATAGGGCATTATTATCTTCGCGATAATTGCCGTAAGATCAATAAATACCTTGATCATATTCAAAAGAATTTAACCTGAAAGATACCTGATTAAAATTGTCTAATTTAAAACCTTTGAAAAAATTGAAAAATTTGAGAAAATGATAAAGCAAAAAATGAACAAAAAAGTTTCCCCAACAAAAGGATGGATATGAAATTTGCAAAATTACTGGTTGTATTTATGAGTGCGGCACTGCTTGTGAGTTGTACGTCAGATGAGAAAATGAAACAACAGATCACAAAGATCTTAAAAGACGATCCGAAAGTGTTAACTGAAGCGATTGAAAAACACCCCGCTGAGTTTATTGAAGCTCTTCAAAAAGCTGCGAAAAACGCTCAAGAAGAAATGGGGAAAAAGCGCGAAGAAGATGACAAGAAAAAATTGGAAGAATCTTTTGATAAACCTTTAGTGGCAGAAATTAGAAGTGATGAATCTATTCGCGGTCCAAAAAACGCTCAATTAACACTTGTTGAATACTCTGACTTTGAATGTCCGTTTTGTTCACGTGGATATGAGACAGTGGTTGCATTGTTAAAAAAATATGACGGTAATATCCGTTTTATTTATAAACACCTTCCATTAAGCTTCCACGAGCAAGCAATGATTTCTGCTAAATACTACGAAGCAATAAGAATGCAAGATGAGAAAAAAGCTTTTGCTTTTCACGATGAAGTTTTCAAGAACCAAAGAAAGCTTAAAAACGGAGTAGCTTTCCTAGATGCAACAGCTAAACAAGTTGGTGCGGACATGGCGAAACTTAAAAAAGACCTTAACTCTGAAGCTGTAACAAAAAGAATTGAAGCTGACATGAAAGAAGCAGGATCTTTTGGAATGCAAGGGACTCCAGGGTTTCTTCTTAATGGTGTTCCTGTGAGAGGAGCTTATCCTCCAGAGTTTTTTGTAAATATCGTTGAAGAATTACAAAAACGTGGAAAAGTTAAAATCTAAGAAATATATAAGTTTAAATTTACTCTTAAGATTTTAGACAAGTTTGTAATTTCGAGAATAATAATTATAATGATTTAATAGAGGGCCACTTAATTGTGGCCTTTTTCTTTTAATTTTATGAATTTATTTGATGAGAAAATTATGGAAGGATCGGTTTACAGCAATCTTGGGTTAAAAATGAATCGCACTTTTCGCGAGAAGCGTGACGAGGAAATTTTTACACTTAAAGATTTTCTCGAGCACAAATGGACTTTGACCAGCAATGAAGAGCTTAAAAAAACATTTGCCCGCGAATTAAAAATTGTTCTTCAGAAAGAAAACCTTTTTGATCTGATTAATGGTTTTTTTGAACTTGAAAGTGATCTAAATCTTGTACTTGATCAAGTTGAATTCGAAGTTAGCATTTTGAATTTTGACGAGTTTTATAAAAATCTTTCTCCCGTCCTCATGAGGTCACTGCTGGAAAATTCACAAGCTCCAGACAATGCAGCCCTTCTGTTGCAATCGATAAAAGAATCTCTTCGAATCGCTCTTGAAGAAGAACTGTATCAATTGGAAGATCTAATCTAAAAATTCAAGGATCATTCTATGAATCGCAAAGAACTTATTGAAGCTCTCTTGAAAGATCGCGATCTTTCTACCATGACTAAAAAACAAGCAAATCAATTTATCGAAGTCATGCTTGAAACGATTAAAAAAACGGTGAAGCGAGGCGAGGATGTTACATTGGTAGGATTTGGAACTTTTACTAAATCGAGAAAAGCCTCGAGATTGGGGGTGAATCCATCGACTGGAGAGCGAATTAGAATTCGAGCAAGAGTTGTTCCTAAATTCAAACCAGGAAAACCTTGGAAAGAAAGTTTATAAGCTGATCGGGTAAATTTTTCCACTGTCAAAACTCCAACTGTCAGAGAATTATCATTAACTAGCTCAAACTCGTGAGGTTGGGCATAAATTGCCATTTTTCGATAAGATCGCTTGAACCAATTTGCCTTCCTATGTATAATTTTTGACAGGTACGCTTTATTCCATGGATGGTAAAAAAATGGCCGAAGACAAACACGAGAAGGATGATGCAGAAGCAGCGCCTTCCGGAAAGAATCCCCTCTTAGTAATATTAGTATTAGTAAACACAATTGCCGTTGGTGCTGTTGGTTTTTTTCAATTCCAAAATCATAAAAAATTAAATTCAGTTACAACTGCTGCTGATGTCATGAAGCAAGACCTAGAAGGTGGTGGCGAGCATGCTGCTGCAGAAGGCGGAGGACACGGCGAAAAGAAAGCTGAAGGTGGACACGGTGGCGGACACGGTGGGGCCGAAGCTAAAGCAGAAGTTGAAGGCGTAAAAGCTGACGGTCTTCTCTATCCACTTGAACCTTTTACGGCGAATCTCGCTCAAGGCGATGGGCCGAGAAGATTTATTCGTATCAGTCTGGTGCTGAAATTTAGTAAAGAAACAAAAAAAGAAGAAGTAGATGCTCGTAAACCTCAAATCAGCGACACCATTATTAGTATGTTGAATGCGAAAAAGCCCGAAGAGCTTTTGAAGAAAGAAGGCAAAGAGTATTTAAAAGAGGAAGTGAAAACATCTATCAATAATTTTTTAGTTGATGGACAGATTACTGATATTTATTATGTTGGATTTCAAATTAACTGAAATCCCCGAGTTCTCTTAGGGCAGCAACATGATGTTCGTGCTCAAAGCTTTATGAATCCCAGGAGGGGAAGATTATGGCGCAAGTTTTAAGTCAAGATGAAGTAGACGCATTATTAAACGCGGTTAACGATGGCGGTGGCGATTCGTTTTCTGGCGGTGGTGATAGCGGTGGCAGCAGTTCTGCCGATGATTCAGATGAAAATATTCAGACTTACGATCTCACCAATCAAGACCGGGTTATCCGCGGTAGAATGCCTATCCTGGAAATTATCTATGAAAGATTTATCAGAAGCTTTCGTGTCTCTCTATCAAACTCTCTCCGCAAAATTTCGACTATTTCAATTATCTCAACAGACCTTTTAAAGTTTGGTGAATTCGTAAACACGTTACCGATTCCATCGTGCATGTGCATTATGCGTTTTAACGAACTTAGAGGACCTGCTCTTTTAGTTTTTGAATCAAAATTAGCTTACGCCATAATAGATTCATATTTTGGCGGAACAGACAGACCATTCACTAAGATTGAAGGAAAAGAATTTACCATGATTGAACTCTCATTTATGAGAAAGATTATGGATATGGCGATCAACGATCTGGAAGAAGCATGGGCCCCGGTTCACAGAATAGACGCTCAATATTTAAGAACCGAGATCAACCCTCAGTTCGTAGGTGTTGTTCCTCCTTCTGACGTTATTATCGCAACAACTCTTGAAGTTGAATTTGAATCTGCTTCAGGAACAATCATGATTGTTGTTCCATATTCAACAATCGAACCAATTAAGCAAAAACTTTCTTCAAGTTTCCAAACTGATAATGAGATGGCCGATTCGATCTGGACACAGGCGATGAACGAGCACATCAAGAACACTAAAGCGACAGTCGTTGTTCGTTTGGGTGAAGCTGAAATGACTTTAGGGGATCTTTTAACTCTTGAGCTGGGAGATATTATCCCCCTTAACCAAGATGCTTCCGGTGAAGTGACTCTGGCGATTGAAGGAGTTGAGAAAATGAAATGCTTGATGGGAACCTATAAGGGAAATCGTGCAGTTCAAATAACTAAAGTAAATTCTGCGATAGCTTATGAGACAACCGAAGAAGAATAGTGTCGAGAGAGAATTGAATAAATAAAGGTTAAAGTGGGAGAAATGATATGAATAAAGTTAACGTAGAAAGAATGGCCGATGAAGTAAAGGCTGGGGATGATTCTCTCAATAAACTCAAGGTTCAAAACCTCGATTTTATCCTTGATATTCCACTTAAGGTTTCAGTTGAATTAGGAAGAACACAAATAATCGTGAAAGATTTACTACAACTTGGTCAAGGTTCTGTTTTAGAACTTGATAAGCTTGCAGGTGAGCCGCTAGAGATCCTGGTAAACGGCAAGCTCGTTGCAAAAGGTGAAGTCGTCGTTGTTAACGAAAAATTCGGGATTCGTTTAACAGATATTATTAGCCCAATTGAAAGAATTGAAACTCTTAAGTAATAATTTGGATTTATCGCAGGAGCATTGAGTGAAAAAATTAACACTTCGCCAGTTAGCCTTTCTTTTATCATTAACATCGTTTGCACTAGTTGCATCTGAGGTAAATATTAAAGAGGTTGAACTTACGAACGATAAAGCTCTAACAAGTCGTCTCTCAATCAAATTGGCGGGAAATCTCAACGATAATCCTCTTATCTCGGTGAATGATAGAACACTTCAGATCATTATTCCCAATGCCCATGTGAATTCAAAAATTCAGCGAAAATTTAATGAAACATCTGTCACTGCAACTCAAGCGGATAGAAATTCAGTATGCATAAAAACAGTTCTTCCGTACTCGCTCCAAGGGAAAGAGTCTTTAGTAAATATCACTCTTAAAGATGGCTCGGTTGACGTTAGTTTTCCTCGAGTAGTGTCAGCAAGTAAAGTGAGTCGCTCACCAGGTCTTGTGGTTCCGTCTTTAAACGCAAAAGCGATCGAAGCTAATAATGCTGAAGCCGAAAAATTGGATGAAAATTATTTATCAACGCTGGTAAAAGAAAACGAAAAACTGGCAGCGACTCAACATCCTGAAGCTCTCAAAGCAAATCTGGCCAAAAAAGATACCCAAGCTGATACTGCCCAAGGTGGAGATCGAGTCAATTTGGCCCAATCAGGAGTTCAAAAAGACTCAGCTAAGTCCGTATTTAATAAAGAAGAGCCGGTAAAATCTTCTTTTTCACTAACGTCGTATATCGGCAAGTTCGTTGCATTTCTAAGCTTAATGGTTCTTGGATTTTACGGAGTCCTAACTCTGTTTAAAAAAGGAGTGATTAAAAAAGGTAAACTTGGATTTCTTCACAGTACAAAATTAGTTGAGGTTTTAAGCACAACTCATGTGGCGCCAAAAAGAACATTGATGATGGTAAAAGCTCATAAGCAAGTTTTCTTAATCTCAAGCTCTGAAACTGGAATGCAATTGATTTCAGAAATAAATGATGTAACAGGATTGATTAAAACTGGTGAGGAAGAGCTTACAGGATCAAATTTCGATACGAATTTATATAAAGCAGCCAGAAAAGAAAAAGAATTTAAATTAAAAGAAGACACTGTGGCGAATGATTACTCTCTAGATGATATGTTAAATGACAATGAGGGAGTAGGTGTTGATAAAACTGAGACCCATGCATTAAAAGCTATTGAGAAAACTCCTGTTAAAGATCAAGTGAGATTTTCAGATCAAATTAAAACGAAACTGAAAAACATGAAACAGATACAATAAAAATAGGAATGGTAGCTATGTCCGCTCTTAAGTCTCTTAGCCTTTTTAAATTAACTAAGATCCTATCTGTGCTGGCACTTTTAATGTTGCCAGTTTTGGCGTTTCCACAGACCGCAACTCCTAATGGATTAGCGCTGCCGGGAATGGCGATTAACTTTGGTCAGGGTGTAAACTTAGTTGATTCAATTGAAGTTTTACTTCTTTTTACAATTATCACTCTTGCACCATCAATTTTAATTTTATGTACAAGCTTCACAAGAATTCTAATCGTTCTATCATTCATGAGACAAGCGATTGGAACTCAGAATATGCCACCTAACCAAGTCCTGGTTGGTTTTTCATTATTCTTATCGATGTTTGTTATGCAGCCAACCGGTGAGAGAATTTACAACAAGGCCATTCAGCCTTATATGCAAAAAACGATTGCCACAACCGTTGCGATTGATGAAATCACTCTTGCTCTTCGTGCGTTCATGCAAAAACAAGTTAGAAAAGCCGATATCGGATTGTTCTACGATGTAACTGGTAAAGCTGCACCTCAGACTATTGATGATGTACCTATTCACTATTTAATTCCTGCCTTTATTATTTCGGAGCTTAAGACATCCTTCCAGATAGGATTTTTACTTTATATTCCGTTCTTGATTCTGGATATGGTTGTCGCCTCGGTCCTCATGGCAATGGGGATGATGATGCTACCCCCTGTCGTTGTGTCGTTGCCGTTTAAACTATTACTTTTTGTTTTAGTTGATGGATGGCAATTAGTAACGGGATCGATATTAAGATCATTTAATCCGTAAGACTTTTAACCAGGTATAAAATATGCAATTTGATTCTTACGCAGACATAACCCACCAAGCGATAAAAGTCGCATTGATGGTTTCGGCACCTATGTTGATTGGGGCACTAATCATGGGGATCTTGGTTTCACTTTTTCAAGCGGTCACTCAAATCAACGAACAAACATTAAGTTTTATTCCAAAGATTTTGGTTATCGTAGCGGCATTAGTATTTTTTGCTCCATGGATGTCAGATACAATGACGACTTTTACGAAAGATTTGTTTTTAAGTATTCCGAAAATAGTCATGGAACGATAGGGCCAAGAGACAATGTTAAACATACAAATTACAGACATGACAGTGATCGTAGCCTTCTGGCTAGCGTTCTCGCGCTGGTTCGCGGTTATGTTCCAATTGCCATTATTTGATAATGTGGCAATACCTGTAATGGTAAAAGTTCTCACTGCCTTAATGATTACTTTTGCTTTTTTTCCGATGGTTCAAGATCAAATCATGTTGGATATTAAATATGTAGGTGTTGATAGCTTTTGGTACTTAACAATATTTGAAACTGTTATCGGCCTTGCCATTGGCTTTTTTGTAAAATCAATAATGAGTATTTTTGTTTCAGCAGGTGCGATCATTACTCAGCAAGTAGGCTTCAATGCTCTTCATTATTTTGATCCAAGTGCTGGCGGGCAGGTGGGGCCTTTTGAAAAATTAATTGAATGGACCGTCTTAATGATGGTGCTTACTTCGGGGGCACTTATTCCAATGTTTAAAGGAGTGGTCCATTCTTTTTCCTCAGTTCATATTTATAACCTTGGTAAAATGGCACACTCGCCAGAATTTTTCATCATGATGTTCAAGGCATTTTTTATTTCAGCCTTGATGCTTTCAACTCCGATGATTTTTATTAATATTGTAATCAATGCTGTGATGGGAATTGTTTCTCGTGCGGTTCCTCAAATGAATGTAATCGCCGTGAGTTTTGCGATTAATATTGGACTTGGTCTTTTAGTTTTTGTAGCGGGTTCAGATGAATTTTTTCAGACCTGTTTTAAAATATATACAGAAAAATTAGGGCAGTGGTTTCAGTTCATGTCATAGAATTTGACATGGATTTTTAGGAGAAGGCTAGGATGGCCGATGATCAAGACAGTGATGCAGAAAAGACGGAAGAGCCGTCCCAGCATCGGATTGATGAGTTTAGGAAAAAAGGGGATGTTGCTTCCTCGAAAGAACTCACGTCTGTACTTGTATTGGCCGCTTGTTTGCTGACTCTCTCAATGTCACTCGTGTATGTCTATGAAGAAATGGCAAAATATATTGAGTGGCTTTACACTCTCGACATTGCTTCTGCTTATACTGAAAAATCCCTTAACACTATTACAACTAGAACTTTTATGGTCGCACTAAAGTGCGGAGCGCCAGTAATGTGTACAGCTCTTTGCGCGGGGATATTTGCTCAAGTTGCACAAATTGGTTTTCTTTATTCACCAGATGTTCTGGAACTTAATTTTGATAGAATTAATCCTTTAAATGGCATCAAAAAACTTTTTTCAATGCAATCAATCTTTGAAGCAGTCAAAGGGGTTGTTAAATTCGCGGTGATTTTATCGGTTGTTTATCTTTATTTAAAAGATGACGTTGCCCGCTATAACGGATTTATGCATCTTGAGTTCTTTCAATCTTTTCTTTATGGAAAAGAACTTCTTATGAAACTAGCATTTGCGATGATTATGGCCTTAGGGGTTGTGGCAATGCTTGATTTTGCTTACCAAAAAATTACTTATCAAAATAAGCTTAAACAAACAAAGCAACAAATCAAGCAAGAAAGTAAAGAGCAAGACGGGAATCCCGAAATCAAGCAAAGAATTCGTCAGATGCAAAGAGAGATGTCCAGAAAACGGATGATCAAAGACGTGCAGACAGCTGACGTTATTATTACTAATCCAACTCATATCAGTATCGTTTTAAAATATGATCAAGAGAATATGGTCTCACCGATGATTATCGGGAAAGGCCAGGATCATATGGCGATGAAAATTAGAGAGATCGCCAAACTTCATAATATTCCTATCGTAGAAAATGTTCTTCTTGCAAGAACACTTTACAAGACAGTCAAAGTAGGCTCACCAGTGCCTCGCAATTTGTATAAAGCTGTCGCAGAAGTTCTGGCGTTCGTTTACAAACTTAAGAAAAAGAAAAAAGCTCTAGCGTGAGTTTAAGAGAGAAGGTTAATTTATGAACGATATGTTGAAAAAAATGAAAATCTTCTCACAGGGGCCTGATGTTCTGGCCGCTGTTGGTATTTTGATGATTTTAGTGGTGATGATTGTTCCGATCCACCCCTTTATTCTGGATTTATTATTGGCACTTTCTCTGGCATTTTCAGTAATGATCATGCTTGTTGCGCTCTATACAAAAAGACCATTGGATTTTTCAACTTTTCCTTCTGTTCTTTTAATCTCGACACTTTTTCGCCTGGCCTTGAACGTTGCTTCAACTAGAAATATTTTGATTCACGGACCAAGTGATGGAACTGAAGCCGCGGGATCAATCATCAAATCTTTTGGTGAGTTCGTGGTCGAAGGAAATTTTGTTGTCGGTATCGTAATTTTTATTATTTTAGTCATCATCAACTTTATGGTTGTAACAAAAGGTGCTGGTCGAGTAGCTGAAGTTGCAGCACGATTTACTTTAGATGCAATGCCAGGGAAGCAAATGGCGATCGACGCCGATTTGAACGCGGGACTTATCAATGATGTTGAGGCAAAAAGACGCCGAAAAGAAGTTGCAGAGGAAGCAGATTTTTACGGGTCGATGGATGGTGCTTCGAAATTCGTTAGAGGAGATGCGATCGCAGGTATTTTAATTACAGGGATCAATATTATCGGCGGTATCATTATTGGAGTTGCCCAAAACGGTATGGATATCGGAAAGGCCGCAGAGACCTTTACTCTACTTACAGTAGGTGATGGTCTTGTCACACAAATCCCAGCTCTTATTATTTCTACTGCTGCTGGTATTCTTGTTACAAGAAATACTAATGACGACAATATCGGGACTCAGGTTTCTAAACAATTTAAAGTTCATCCAAAAGCCATATACATTGCTGGTGCCGTTTTAATTTTCTTTGGTTTAATTCCGGGACTTCCAAAACTTCCATTTTTCATGATGGGGGGAATGTTGGGATTTGCGGCTTATAAAATTGAACAAAATAATACAAAAGACGAGATGGCCGAAAAACAAAAATCAGTTGAAGTTACTAAAAAATCTAATCCACAAAATCTGGAAGAACTTCTCAATATGGAACTTGTTGAACTCGAAGTAGGTTACGGCTTAGTTCACTTGGTTGATACCGAACAAAATGGTGATCTCCTTGAACGTATTACCCATATGAGAAAAATATTCGCATTGGATTGGGGGGTTATCATTCCTTCGGTCAAGATTAAAGACAATTTAGAATTAAAGCCAGGTGGATACTCTGTAAAAATTAAAGGCATCCAAATCGCTAAAGGTGAGTTGATGTCGGATTATTTTCTGGCGATGGATCCGGGAACCGTGATTGAAAAAATGGATGGGGTTGAAACCACTGAACCAGTTTTTGGATTGCGTGCCGTTTGGATTTCGGAAGACCAAAAAGAAGATGCTCAATACAATGGATATACTGTAGTAGATTGCTCGACAATTGTAGCGACTCACTTAACAGAACTTTTAAAATCAAATCTTCACGAACTTTTTGGGCGACAGGAATTAGTTCGTGTTGTCGATAATTTCAAAGAGACGAATCCAAAATTGGTCAATGACTTAATTCCAGATATATTAAATCTTGGAATAGTTTTAAAGGTCATGAAAAATTTACTGAGAGAAGGAGTTTCGGTTCGTGATCTACGCACAATTTTGGAGACATTATCAGAGTATGGCGCTACAATAAAAGACACAGAAGCGCTTACCGAGTTCGCTCGTCAAGCTCTTTTTAGAACCATTACTGAGAAGATTAAAAGTGAATCAGGAGATATTCCTTTGTTTACTTTGGATCGTAATATTGAAGAGTCGATTGCTCAAAATATTATCCAGACAGATCAGGGACAACAGCTTTCCCTTGATCCAAAGGTCACTCAGATCATCCTGGCTTCTCTCAATGAAAAAATTGAAGAAGCAACAAATATGGGTGAGAAGATGGTGGTTCTTTGCTCTCCAGTTATTCGCTCGCACTTTAAGCGTTTGACTGAGAAATTTATCCCCAACCTTGTGGTAGTAAGTCACAATGAATTGAGCCCAGATGCTAATATCAGATCACTAGGAACGGTGAGGTTGTAATAAATGTACGTAAGAAAATTTGAAGCTGACACTATTGAAGAAGCACTTAAAGACATCAAACGCGAACTTGGTCCTGATGCGGTTATTTTAAAAACAATAACCAATAAAGGATTGAAGGGTGCATTCAAAAAAAAGAAAATCGAAATTACAGCGGCTATTTCTGAAAAGAACTATGTGAGAAAAGCACAGGTCGATACTGTTTTGAATGATAGTCAGAAAGAAGAATTTTATAACTCTAGCTCCGGATATATAGCAAATATGATAGATCAACATGAACAATCAAGAGATAATAGGCGAGGAACAAATGAGTCCCCACGAAGTGGCGCAGGCTATGGTTCAATGGGACTTAATCGTCCGGTTGCATCTACTAAAGGGATTGCTTCGCAAATTAAATCGGGGATAAGTGCCGGGCTTGATGATTTTTTAAGCCTTGGTGAAAAAGAAGACAGACACGCTAGAACAAATACAAATAGTTTTAATTTTGATGATGAAGTAGAAGCGAGTCGTCCCTTGTCTCAGGCCCCTCGTAGAGAAACGTCTAGAGAAATGCCCCAAGCACAAACGCGAAAAGAAATGCAATCAACACCTGTTCAACAACAGCAACAACAGGTTAACTCATCAGGATCTCGTTTAATTGGTGAAGAAATGTACGAAAAACAAAAAAGTAAAATTGATGATCTAGAGAAAAAACTTTATGAACTTACGCGCAGTTTTGAACGCATTCATAAAAAAGAACCAATCGGAGTTTACCAACTTCGCACAACTCTTAGAAGTTTAGATATCAATGAAACTTATATTCAACAATTAATCAAAAAAGGATTGTTTGAATTAACGGAATCAGATGTTGAAAATGCTGATGTTGTTTTTGAATTTGCTCTTCGTGAAATGATGGCAACTGTTAGTACGGCAATGCCACTTTTTTCAACTTCTGTTAATGGAAAAGAGTCTCAGAAAAATCCAGTAATTACTGTTTTTCTTTCTGAAGCATCTTGCGGTCAGAGTTCAATGGTTCAAAAAATCGGGACAATGAAAAAAGATTCAGTCATTATCAGAAATATCACGTCAGTCAATGAACCAAAATCAAACTTCGCAGAAAAACTTTTTGGAATGAGCATTACAAAAGTTGCAAGTATTGCTGAAATCGTTTCTGAATGCCGTAAAGCGCTTGAGAGTGGGAAATGTGTTTTTATTGATTACAAATGTAACGAGACAGAAAGCAATGATACTAAGAAATTTATTGATGGATTAAGACGTGCTTTTTCAAAAGTGGAAGTATTGATCACTCTTTCCGCAATCCATACAGAATTATACAATAGAAAGGTTCTTGGCACATACCGAAGACTTTCGGATGGTGTGGTGGTATCGCATTTGGATGCATGTTTGAATTTTGGATCACTCTTTAATATCACTCAGGATATCAAAGATCTTCCTTACAAGTTTTTTGGAACTGGTGAAGTTACACCAGACGATTTAGAGCCTGCAACAGCAGAAAGAATAATGGCCGGGATTTTTAAGTTTTCGTAAGTTAAAAGACATTTCTAAATGAGTACCATGATGGAACTCATCTACAGTAGCAAAGTCTAAGAGGAGACAGGAAGTCCATGCTTAGTTTAAAAAAGCCCAATCCAAGAGATTGGCTCGTTTCTCAGAACAAGTACCAGTCCAAAAAAACAAGTCTCAAAGCAAAAACAATTTCTGTTACCGCTGGTAAAGGTGGAGTCGGAAAAACTTCTGTAGCAGTGAAGATGGCGAAAATTTTAGCCAGCTCAGGGTACAAAGTTTTATTACTCGATTGTGATACCAATTTATCAAACACAGTCGTGAAGCTTGGGCTTCCTATCAATAATTATTTCTACGAGCTTATTTCAGCGCAGAGAGATTTTAATGATTGTCTCCATAAAGATGGCAATCTTCATTTACTTTCTGGTTGCAATGGAAGCATTGATCTTTTCAACCGGAATCTAGAAGTTGATCGAATCATCATAGATATTCTCGTAAATCACGAGCGAGATTATGATTATATCATTCTCGATTGCCCAGCGGGAATCACCAAAGAGACTCTTACCTTAAATGCTTACAGTGATTACCGTTTTGTGATCGTGACTCCTGATAAATCATCTGTCACAGACTCATATTCGTTAATTAAAATTTTAAATAAAGAATTTGGTGTGAATGACAATCATTTACTGATCAATAAAGTTTCATCAGAACCTCAATACCAAAGAATGGTAAAAACACTGAGTGAAACAGTTGAAACGTTTTTAAAATGCCGACTTCACATCCTTGGTGGAATTAATAATGTTGATGCTCCAGTCGATCAATTCGATACACTTTTGCTCAATCAGGAAAATTCTTCCCTGCATAAAAATTTTGTGAAAATTGTAAAGAAATTTACCGAAGAGATAGAGGGCGTAGCTTTGAGTACAGACTCTAAATTTGTATCAAAATTCACAACTCGCCTCGAACACGATGTTCGTTTTACAGTTTAAGGGAGGACCCGTATGTCGACTCTATCTAAGAAATTAAAGAACCTAAAAGACTATCGCTCTACAGTTGGACCAAAAGTAAAAGATGATATAATCATCGAGTACGCACCGTTGGTAAAATATATAGCGCAAAAGATAGCGTCACGCCTTCCATCAAATATTGAATTAGATGATCTAATTTCGTGTGGTGTTATCGGCTTGATGGATGCAATCGAAAAATTTGATCCGACTCGCGATAATAAATTTAAGACTTATGCCGAATTCAGAATTCGTGGCGCCATCTTGGATGAACTTCGCGCGCAAGACTGGGTTCCTCGTTCAATTCGTGAAAAGACGAAGACAGTGGAAAGAGCTTATTCAAAACTCGAAGCTAATTTAGGTCGCCCGGCAACGGATGAAGAGATGTGTTTGGAGCTTGGAATGAACCATGAAGAATTTCATGATCTTCTAAATAAAGCGAAGTCGATTTCATTATTAAATATTGATGATTCAGCTAGTTTTAACAAAGGTGATAAAAAGCTTATTTCAGAAGTTATGGAAGATCACCGCGCTCTTAATCCATACACAACTGTAAGCCAAAAAGACTCACGCGAAAAAATTAAAGAAGGAATTATGACTTTGCCTGAAAAACAAAGACTAGTGCTTTCTCTTTATTATTATGAAGATTTAAATTTAAAAGAAATTGGACAAGTTCTTGATGTAACTGAATCGAGAGTTTCTCAATTACATACCCAAGCAATTTTGAAACTTAAAACAAAACTTAGAACATTGTTTGATTCAGTAGAGGATCTTGCTAGCTAAATGGAAAAAAGAAATTATCATACCGATTTTGAAATGAGTTTGAGCACTCTAGAGGATATACAACTCCTTTCAGAGTTCTCATTATCTCCGTTAATAGGAAGAGCTTATTTCCATTTATCTGAAATAAAGAGAAAGGCCGATGCTGCAAGCTTGGGACAGGTCGCTCATTATGATATGGTCGCAAAAGTTCTCGATGAGAAGTTTGAATCTATTTTTACAGATTTCTTCAGTAATAAATCAAAGTTTAAAAATTTTGATTATTTCAAGTCAACTTCAAAGGTTGATTTGAAAAAATGGAACCTAATCCTGGAAATTATTCCCGAAGTTCTTTCGGTTGTTTCCTTGTTCAATTATCATGGGGCGATTGAAACCAGACTGGATGAGAGCAGGCTCCTTATTTCAGGCATGATCCTGGAAGAAGGGCATCTTCAAATGAACCGTAAGTTTATCTACGTGGTGACCAGAAAGCTTTTGCGACAAAAAGTTCTTCTCACTTTTAACTTAGAGAAGACGGCAAGGTCAGGACTGTTTAGATTGGATTTAAAGGTTGATATTTCCCACGACGATTCTCTGGTGTATAAAGTAAAATTTAAGGCCAACCCAAAAGAAAATTACTTGGTTGGTTTTTCTAATATTTTCTGCCACTACAGAACTCTTTTAGAAGATGTAAAAGCTGTAGGCGAACACAATATTGTGGAAATTGGCAGCGATCTGGTGGTGAAGCATGTTTTTGGAATACCAGACTTAAGTCGTCTAGAATCCGCAAACAAAGAAATTTTACACTTTCCCTTTTTATTTCGTCCGGTTTCTATCATACTACCAATGAAAGGTAATCTTTCTACGGATTCATTTTCACGTAGTTTATCAAGTAGTCATGATGACGAACAAAAGAGGGAACAGAATGTTTCTACATATTATCGAACAATCGATTTCTTCTCCCTATTCAATATCTAAATTATTTTTTTCCGAGGTGCTAGCATGCGATTTACTCTAGGACGAGTTGTGCATTTTTACTACGTTGTTGTACTAGTTGCAATGACTGGGCTTTTTGCCTACGGAGCAAAACACTATTGGGAAGCAGGCCTTCTAAATATTGATTACGTCAGCAACCTCTATGATGGAACAAGTAAAGTTCATGCCATAAAAGAGCGTGGGGATGTTGAAGAAATCAAAAAATTTGCCGATGGCGATCGAATCAAGGATGCAAATCGAACTTTTAACAGGCTTGAACAAGATATTCATGATTTAAAATCAATTAAGCCAGGTGACAAAAATACATTTGAAGAAAATACCAAAAAAGTAAAAGTTGGATTAACTAATTTTCAAGCATCACCTGAATTAACAGCAATTCTTAATAATATTTCTACAAAGGTTTCGTCTTTTGAAAACTTTGTAACAGAAAAAAAGTGGCCAACACTTAGTAAAATGGCAATGAATTTGAGAATTAAAACTTCACCAGGTCGCTTGATGCAAGGTGGTCTTTATAATTTTGATAAAACTCAAAATCTTACCCAGTCAATAAATAATGATATCGAGGCGATGACAAATTTTACTGAGTCATCAGGACTTCCTGCCGATATTAAAATAGCTATTATCAACCGCATTCACACCATTAAGGCAGAGTCAGCTAATTTAGAAACTTATGTTGATGATCATAAAAAATTTAATCGTGTTTATAAAGATTTTGCCAACGATTACTATGCTTGGTTTAAATTTATTGAACCTGAAATAGCTCTGAAAAAAATTCAATTCGAAAAAAGCTCACAAACAATTCTTTATTCTTTAATAATTGTTTTTTCTGGAATGATTACTTCGTTAGCCTTGGGTTTTGTCATTTATAATTATTCTACAAAACGTGGATCTCGAAAAACTGAGAAATTAATTTTAGATACAATCAGAGAAGGACTTCTTCCTATTGAAGCAAAAGGAAGTGATAATTTTTCACTTGAATTTCGTAATGAATTGGAAAAATACCGAGATTATGTCCATAAAAGAATGAGCTTTGGTTCTATCTTTCAGGAAGCC
The DNA here is from genome assembly GCA_028710485.1 of Bacteriovorax sp. Taxonomy (GTDB): domain Bacteria; phylum Bdellovibrionota; class Bacteriovoracia; order Bacteriovoracales; family Bacteriovoracaceae; genus Bacteriovorax. The sequence continues at coordinate 18,250 of JAQTTZ010000048.1, forward strand.
ATGCCATTTGCTTCTATTTTACTCGATTCAAATCTCAATTTGGTTTGGGGGAATTCGCATTTTTATGATCAGTGGCAACTTCAAAATTTCAACCAAGATGGAGATGATTCACTGACTTGGGATTTTTTACAAAGATTCACAAATCTTGAAGATAATAGTTCAATTCTTAGTGCTCTTCGCATGAGTACTTCGGGTGTATATAAGATCCATGTTAAAAACGCTTCTATGGCCAAAGCATTGCCATATGAAATGCATGTTTCTCCGGTTGATTATTCATCACAGAAACGCATTATGATTATTTTTTATCCTATGTCTGAAACTGAAATACGTCTGGATAGTCAAAAGGCAGAGATCATTGCTCCTATCCTTAATGCATTGGATGCTCATTTAAATGAAACTATGACGACTGAGTTAAAACATCAATTGAGACAAGAATCTGACAAAGCGGGGATTCCTGAGCTTTATTCTAAGTTTTCTCAATATGTAGAAAAAAATGAATCAATAAAAGACGAACTATCAGGGGAAATCGAAAGACTTGAAAACGATCTTCAGGCGCAACGGAATGTAGTTGTAGAAATAAGAAAATCGGTTGTTGCTTCTTTTGAAACTCAAAGAGTTTCTGTTGATAAGTACAACCATTTCAAGTCTTCTGTTACCGCCGTTCTGGATGCAAGAGATCAACTTGAAGAGCAGTTTAAATATGCTCTCTGCTCATCAAGAGAGTTCTACAAGGATCAAAATAAAATCCTAAGTAGCGCCGAAAAAGCTGATAAAACGGTTGATGATTATGTAAAGAGTTTAAAAACAATAACTGCTCTTAAAGCTGACTTTAAAGAGATGAAAGGCAATGTCGAAGAATTTAAATCGAGAATCACTCAAGTTCTTGATCAATTGCTGATTTTTCAAAACCACGAGGATGATACTCTAAGAGTTGATCAGTTCCTTGGAAAAATTAAGCTTGAGATGAAAGGATTTGAAAAAGTACTAAATGGATTTAACCAGGTTGTCACTCAAATGGACGTGACGGTCACCAAATTGGATATGATGGTTGAATCTCGCGAGAAAATGGATCTGGAGGCCATTAGAGTGCGTCTGGATACCGTTAAAAATAATTTAGAGAATGCTCAGTTCTCAGCTTCTAAAATTTCACAGAATGCTCATTCGAAAGATGATGAAATGGTTGCAGTGCTTAAGGCCCTTATTGTTAATTTGAAAACAGAAATGAAGCGGATAGATGAAATGTGTAGATTGACTGGCTTAACCTCAGAGCACTTGAAAGTGATTGCTCCGCTAGAGAATCAGGCTTAAGTTAATTTAGTTTAACTATTTCTTGTTTCCAACTGCTCTGTTCAAGGCAATTTATTTACTTATTTGCCGATAGCTTAGTTGCGCTAGTACGATACGATAAATTAGAATATCTCTTAGATAATACAATTACATTTTTTTCTCTAAAGGGAAATGACCATGAATAAATCTATCCTGATACATAATCCTCGCTGTTCAAAATCGGGAGAGGCAAAAGAAATTTTAGACGAGCAAGGTATTGAATTTGAAACCATCGATTATTTAAAAGATGGATTAAAAGAAAAACTTCTTTCGCATCTCCCTAAATTGTTAGGACTCTCATTTAAAGAAATGATTCGTGAAAAGGAATCCATTTATAAAGAATTAAATCTAGCAGACAAAAATTTATCTGATAAAGAATGGATTCATCTTTTATTAGAGCATCCGATTCTACTTGAACGCCCTATTTTTATTCATAAAAATCAAGCAGTCATTGCAAGACCTTCTGAATTGATAAAATCCATTCTCTAATGTTTCTCTGTGTCAATGGCAGCTCTTGCTAATCTAACTATCATCTCATAGTATTTTGTAAATATTTTTGGGAGATTTAAATGATGAAGTGCACTCTATTGATCGCTGGTCTTATGTTTTCGGCATTATCTTTTGCAGATACAACTTTAAACGAAAAGAATATTTTAGGTAAATATGAAATGAACGGGTTAGTTGATTTAAAAGTAACTATTCTTCCAAATCATAAAGTTGAAGCAATTCAAGTTGGGATTATTTATGATACTAAGTGCATTGGTAACTATACTTATGATCAAACAAATAAGGAAATGGTCGCAGACCTGGACTGTGAAGGGGATTTACTTCATCAAAAAATCGAATTTGCAAACACTACTATCGAAGATTTAAAAAATGGAACTCAAGTTCATGTTTCGCTAGAATACAAGTCTGAAAATTACGATTTAGATTTCGATATTAAAAAAGTGCTATAAGGAAATTTTTGGAAAGTTGACTGTTTAACTGCATTTTAAATAATTTAAAAAAATCACCAACATTTTTAGATTCTTGTTAAACTAAAAAAATAACAACTCAATTTTCAAAGGATTGAATCATGCTTGAAACAGAAAAAAATGAAATCGTAGAATTTTTAAAATCAACAGATCCAGAAATGGATTTTGATCAATCGGATTTATCATTGTCTGACTGTATTGAATTATTGATGGATAAAGTGGAAGAGATGGACCTTGATTATTCTATTCTTTCTACTGCATTTGCAGTTGGTGTTAATCCAAATCGTTTTGATGAATTTCACAATGCAGTAATGAGTCAATACGAAACTATTTCAGAAGGTGACGAAATTCCTGAATCAACCTTAGACAGAATTGCAGCAAATTACAGATAAAAAATTCTAATTAAACGTGAGGAATGTTGTTGCTCGTTTTTGCAAGACATTCCCCACGTTTCTCTTTTTCTATTGAAGCGATTCTTCTACAAAATTTTCATTACCAGCAGTTGAATAAGTATCATCACCTGAAAACTTCATCACTGCCGAAAAAAGCTTTTGAGTATCTTTTGGAAGATCGATTAGCGTGATTCCTTCGATTTCTAATTGTTTAAATTTCTTCAGAAGTTTTTTTAGAGTCATTTCGATTTCTAAAAACTCTCGAGCGTGAGGATCATTTGGAGTTTCTTTAATCGCTTCATCCACACCTTTGGTTTTAGCAATCTTAACGAACTTTTTGATCTCGCGCACTGGAAGAGATTTTAAATGAGATAAAGACTTTTGTTGTTCTTCTTTTTTGAGTTTAACAATTTCATTAGTTTGGCTAAGAGAAAGATGGCCGTTTTTGCGAGCTTCTTTAACACCAGCTGAGGCCATTTCATCTCTATTTATCGCCTCATGAATTTGCTTTGGAGAAAGTCCCGTTTTTTCAGCTACAAGATTTAAAAATTTTTCCGCTGGAAGAACGATTTTCTTTTTTTGGATTTCAGTTTGTTCATTTGCGTCATCAACTGAAACATTTGACGTTCTTATTTCAGCTTCTTCATTGGGATTTAATTTTTGATAAATTTCTTTTGCACGTCTTAAATGGCCTTCGATTTCAATTTTAGTTAAATCTTTTCTCACTAAGTTTTCATCAATAGAAACAAGTTCGCTTTCCAGTGCGCCCTTATCCACAATCATCACTGGTGCTTCTGTGTAACCCAAATTTAAAAGGGCCTGAAAGCGTCTTGCTCCCGCTAAAATGACATTATCCGGGGAAATTACGAGAGGAGCAATAAGTCCTAATGTTTGAATAGATTTTTCCAGCTCTGATACATCTGTACCAAGTCTTAAATAAGGATTTGTTGCTTTAAGATCATTAAGCCTTCTTATTTCCACGATATTCTCCGACATATTTTAAAGAGAAAGGGTGTCAAAACTGATTAGTTTTGTCAGGTAAATTAGTTATAAAAGATCTAACATCTTCTTAAGGTAATGAAATTTATGATAAGTTGATAATTAAAAAAATGAGATTTATTTATCGTAAAAATATTTCATCAGAAAAATGGTAATGATTTTTAGATTTTAAACTTATTTATCAGTTCATCTAGTTCATGCGCCAACTTGCTAAAGTCAATGCTGACTTCTCCAATTCGTTCAACGGCAGAAGTTGTTTTATTGGAGAGCTCCATGATTGAATTAATATTTTTTTCTGCTTCTTTTGTAGCAATACTTTGTTCTTGAGTACTTTTCGCAATATTTGTCATGACTTCTTTTAGCTTCGCCATTTCTTCTGCAACATTTTTGAAAGAGTCATAAGAAGTATTGACTTCATTTTTGCCTTCTTCGGCTAAAATTTTGGTTTCTTTGATGACAGTGATAGCAGTTGCCATGAGATTTTTAAGTTGAATCGTGGCATTTTCGATTTCAATATTCGATACTTTCGTTTGTTGCGCCAATTCTCCAATCTCATTGGCGACAACTGCAAAACCTTTCCCTTGGTCTCCTGCTCGTGCAGCTTCAACTGACGCATTAAAAGAAAGCAGGCGGGTTTTTAAAGTTATATCATCAATGACTTTTACAGTATTAGATATTTGGATTGTTTCCGATTCTAGTTTTTCCGCAATAGATGCCACTAACTCAATTTGTTTAAAAAGTTCATTGATTTTATCTCGTGCCGAATAGGCTTTACTGGCGCCATCGGTAACTTCAGCTTCAACATTATTTGTAAAACTTTGCGATTGATAAGTGTTATTGGCAACATTGAGCGAAGATTCACTCATCTTTCCTAATGTAGATGCGAGATTATTCGTTTCTTCTTTTTGCTCTCTAATATCAGAAGTCGTTACCGTCGTGATGCTTGTGATTTCATCAGTTCCCTGTACTATTTCGTCAGTAGATAATTTTACCTGCGATAAACTATTGCGAATTGTATTTAACATATTATCAAACGCATGCGACATTTTTGAAATTTCATCTTGTGTCCCGTTTTGGTTAAGTGTTTTTGTTAAATCTAATTTTTCAGCAATATATTCAATACTCTTGTGAATATTTTTTAATTTATTTACAGCAATAATTTTTAGACAAAAAACTACGATGATTAGGGCGATGATGAAGAGAATTGCCAATATTTTACCAACATAAATGCAATTTTCTTTTACTTCTTTATCGACATTGCTTAATGAATAACTAATCCGTGCAGCCCCTAGAACTGCCCCGTCCTCAACTTGATGGCATTCTATACAGTTAGTTCCTTTGTAGTTTAAACTTGCTCGAAGAGGAATTAATATGGTGAGAGTTCTCTTGTCTTCAACATTCTGGATAATTTTGATGACTTCGCCTTTTAAGGCCCGGTTATCTAAAGCATCTTTTGGACTCTCATAAGGAAAACCTGGACCAAAAAGCTTTTTTACTTTTTCTCCTCGAACAAGTCGTACATCAATGATCTCTTTATTATCCAATAATTTTTTTCTTAAGATCTCTCGATTTTCCATTGTCCCAGTAATCATCATGGTATTAACACTGTCGAAGTATTGATACACGGTTTGTATTGCTTGAGTAGTGATAACTTTTTCGACAAAAGTTTTTTGATTAGTAAAATTAATCCAAATCACCACCCCGGACATCAGCGAAAAAATAACGATCAATGGAATAATAATTTTTGTTTGTATGTTCAATTTAAATTTCCGGAAAATTTATTTACTCTTTCGACGTATTGATAATAATATTTAATATAATTATAAAAAGGAAAGCTGATTTGTTAAATTTCCAAGTACTCGAAGAGAACAAGTAAGAAAGCTGATATTCGTCAGCTTAAATGAGAAAAGATTTCTTTACAGGCCACGGATTAATCTTATACTTTTTAATAATAAATTCTGATATATTTTTAATGCTCTATAAATAAATTTCAACAGCCCAAGTGAATTATGAAAGCACCAGAATGGCGACAAAATGTTTTACTTGTCTCAGACGACCCGGAAATAAAATTGGCCGTGTCGCCTGCATTCGGCGAAGAGACACACTTTATCTCGGCGCAAAATACAGAACAGGCCATTGCACAACTTGATGCATCTCCAATTCACGTTATTATTATCGACGCTAAAACGACTAATCCCAACCGCCAATTTTACGACCAATATTACGAAGAAAAGGACGAAATGCTCTTCGTCGAACTTTCGCAGTATGCGAGTCAGTTGAATCATGGTCTCACGATCATTCTTCTGGTAAACAAGCTTCTTTCAAAACAAGGCGATTTTGCGCGCAAGTGCGGCGCTGTGCTTAGTATGGATCGTAAAAACATCTTAATTAATAGAATGATCTATTTGATTGGAGTTCTGCGAAAGCGCACATTTCGGACAATCTTGAGCCGTGATATCCCAGAAGGAACAGTTTTCTCGGTAGATCTATATCACTACCTTTCCTTAAGTGAACGTTATGCTATTTTTTTACAAGCGGGCGTTCCTTTTTCTGCTGAGAAGATGGAAAAAATTAAAGTTTCAAACATCAGGCACCTCTATGTTCAAGAATCTGATCTTGGGGCATGTCTTTCGGTTCTTCGTGACACAAGTGAATCATTACTTTACTCGGAAAGTCTTGCCTCAATTAGAAATCAATATCGTCAGCTGCTGATTCAAATTTTCGATATTTCCACTGATGGCATGTTACATTTTGGAAAAGATATCTACGAGAAAGGACTGGAGATTGCAGCGCAATTAGAGAAACTAATTTCTCGATTTCCTGACCCCGTTACCAGTTTAAGAGAGTTACCTTATCCGCGGTGGAGTGCTATCGCTCACAGTCTAAATTGTGGCATCTATGCGATCATTTTTTCAAAGCATTGCCATTTTGAGCACTCTAATGAAATTGCGTTTGCAGCAATGATTCACAATATCGGCTTTTCTGAAATTGATCAGGATATAATACGAAAGAATGAAACTGAGCTCAGTTCAGAAGAATTAGAACAGTATAAAAAGCATGTCACCATCTCGCTTGAGCTTTTACGAAAAAAACTTCTTCCCTTCACGCCTCTTATTGAAAGCATTATTTTGCATCACCACGAAAACTTCGATGGAACGGGGTTTCCTGACGGACTTGCTGGAGAAAATCTTCCTCTCGAGTGTGCATTGGTGTCTATTTTTGGTAGTTTTGATTATTTCAACACAGTTCGTCCGGGAGAAAAGCCGACAAGTGCATTTGAAGCCTGGCAACTGCTCAAGAAGCATCACGGCGATTCCACGCAACTTAACAAGAAATTTCATCCAAAACTTCTAGTGCAACTTGAGGAGTTTTTTGTGAAAAACTTTCCTGAGTTTCGAAAATAAAAAGAAAGTCCTTATTAT
>JAQTTZ010000049.1 GCA_028710485.1 Bacteriovorax sp.
AAACCAATGATGGTCTGGTTTATGGATAATTATTTAAATACTCCAGCTGAAAAAAATGACCCGCGCATAAATCTAGTTGCGGCCGATCTCAAAGGAATAAAACCTGCGACTATTATTACTGCTCAGGTTGATCCATTGAGAAGTGAAGGCGAAGAGTTAGCAAAGCATATGCGAAAACAAGGTGTGAAAGTTCGTTATAAAAACTACGAAGGTGTAACTCATGAGTTTTTTGGAATGGCGCCAATTCTAAGAGATGCGCGTTCTGCTCAAGAGTTAGCAACCAGTCGTTTGAAATCATCTTTCAAATTATAATTTGGCCTCTCATTTTTCAAGAGGGGGCGGGGCATCCCTTGTTGCGCTATTTTTGTTTCTATCATCTTGTGGGACTACTCCTACGGATGTTCGACTGTGCGAAAAAATTACGTTGCATTCGCCGGAGAAAATTGAATTTACAGACACTGAAAAACAACTAGTCTGTGGAGATCCGGAAGTAGAGGCTTATAAAGTGATTCCTGCTTATCAGGCAAAATATTTATTCGATGGTTTTTTGCAATCGAGAGGATTTTCTCACCCCAAATATGTTTTTGAGAAAGACCTAATGCATGTTTATACAGAGGACAAATCTTATCTGACAACTGTTGTTGCCAATTCTGCTGAAGATGAGATTTCAAAATTAATTGAAAAAGAAATTATTCGTTATTTTAAAAAAGAAGTTATCACTCCAAAACTTTTGGATGCTATTGAAGCTCGTGCAAAAACAATTTTGAGAAATCACAGTTATCCCTGCGCTAAAGTGGCATCGACGACAGAGCCACTTCTTGGAAAAGTAATCTTGAACTTAACAGGTTTAAAGACATTTAAATTTGGTCCGGTTATTCTTGAATCAATCGAGGGGGTCGCTGACCGGGCATTAGCGCGCTTTTTTTCATTTAAGCCAGAATATTTATTTGGTGAATTAGAATTGAATTTGACGGAAAAAAGATACCTGAGACAGGGAATTGTTCAGGCAACTTTTTTTCAAGAAAGTTGTGACCTCCAGAGCGAGCAATTTTCACTAACTCAAAAATTTATTATTGGACCTCCACGCACTATTCGTTTTGGTGTGGGGGCGAGTACTGAATTGGGTCCTATGGCCAGGGCCAAGTGGACCAATCAGCGTTATGGTGCAATGGCCTCAATTCTTGAAGCCAGTGCCCAAGCTTCGTTTAAAAATCAGTCGTTAAAATTTCGGGCCGACAATTATATTTGGGCCACGCATCCAAGACAATCGCTGGTGTCAGAGTTAATCCTGGAGCGAAATAACCAATCTACTTTTACTGAAACAAGCGCTCAGTTAAGGCCTCATTTGCAATGGACGGATGATACGCCCTCTCGTTTTTGGCTCTGGTCTCTGGGCCCAGCACTTTTGGCCGGTTCATATAAAACTGAGATCAAATCAGAAAACCGCAATTTTAAAACGGGTGCTATCGAGGGATTTGTGCAGACCAAAACACATACCTTTGAATTTTTTGATATTCATCCGGAGGAAGGGGATTTTTCACAAATTAATTTTGATTATCGACATCCATCTTTTGGCTTTGACAATCCATTATTAAAATTAGACTTATCATTCTTAAAACTTTTTTGGCTCGCAAATCTCGGTAAAGGAAGTGTCATCGCAGGTTTAAGGCTTAATCCTTCAACGACTTGGGTGCCAAATAATATTTCAAAGATCAACCTGCCGCCTTCGGTTAAATACTATGGCGGTGGGAGTGATGATCTTCGAGGTTTTAAGTTGAGCACGTTGCCAGATAATACCGGGCTTGGTGCTTTAACAAAATTGGGAGCAAAGTTAGAATTTAGAAAGACTTATTTTTTCGTTCCATCTTTGGAGAGTGTAGCTTTTGTTGATACTGCCTTATTTGGTGAACGGCCGTGGAGTGTTGAGTCTCGGCTTTGGTATTCTCCAGGTGTTGGCCTTCGATGGCTTTCTCCCATTGGTCTAGTTCAAACCTATTTGGCCAGATCACTCTCAACTCAATCATCAACTACTTTTGCAAGAGATAATGGCTTCTTACTCTTTTTGGGATTGGGAGGAGTCTTTTAATGGAAAATGTTTTAAAAATAGTTCTCGGTATTTTTTTTAGCATAACAGGATTGTTGGTGATTGCGCTTGTCTCACTGGGCCTAATTGTTTTTTTTAATCCGACATTTATTGTTAACCCGAAGAATATAAATTATGCACTAAAAAAGACTTCATTTCTTAAGTCGTGGTCATGGGAAAAAGGTGAGATCCATCATCAATGGATTAGCTGGAATCATCGCTATTTTACAGGAAGTTTTCAAAATCTGTGCCTGGTTTATGGAAATAAGAAGATAGAAGTTGATACATGCATGGAAAAATTTTCATGGAATTTGGATATTATGTGGAAGCAGGGAAGAGGCTTTGAATATGCTATTGATCGTCCTCTGGTAATTGATTCTAAAAAAACTAAAATAATATTTTTGGATAATTCTGAAGTAACTACGACACCTGATTATTACTCCTATTGGAAAATGATATGGAAAAAACTAGTTCCCAATCTCGATTTTACATTTAGAGAAATTGATATAATTAAACCCAAATCGCATTTTTCTTTTGATTTAAAATTAATCAAAAATTCTAAAGATCTTAATGTTAAAGCTCTGGGCTACGAATTAATGGCAACTGAAAAAGAAATAATCATTCTTGCTCCTCATCAAATTTTACTGCCGGCAGATCTTAAAACAAAAAAGGCACTTTATTTTAGAGAGTTAAAATTAGTTGGCCATATCACAGAGACATCCATCCCCATTTCAATAACTGGGTCCTTGGAGAATGCAAAATTAAATGTGAAAACGAAAATTTTATTAAACCAACTTGAAAGTAAAATTTATTTCCCCCAATTTTTAAAACAGATTCTATTACAGGCAAATGGAACTCTTAGAGTCGAAAAATTAAAGTCAACCTTGGGAAGTATTCTTAAGCCACCTTTTAATATTCTCCCCGCTCCGCTAAATGCGCTTGAAGGAAGTTTAAATATAGACGTGAAAACGGAAGATCTTGAGGGACCAGAAAATATACTATTTAAGATAAACAGCAAACTGGATTTAGTGGGAATTAAGCAAGCTATAAATCTTGATTTAAAAACTGATCTCCCCATGAATTTAAAAACTCATGAGATCAGGTCAATTACCTTAGGGGTCGAATTAAATAAAGTGGCACTTCTGCTTCCAAAGTTCGCAAAAAATAAAATGCCACCTCAATTGAGGCCTGATTCCAGATTTAAAAAACCGATAGTGGCATCGGCCAGTAAGCGCCGTAGGAAAAAAATTGATTTAAAATTGCATTTGCAAGCATTAGGCGACAAAACATTATTCATAAAAACGAATCTCTTAGATGAAGTCTTGCGGCTAAATTTTGATCTACAAATTGAAGATGGATCCATCTCGAAAGGTACTATCCAAACTTTACCGTTAAAGACCACTATTTTCAAAAGACCAATTATTTTTCAATCAGTCAAAATAGTTTTTAATGATCCATTTGTACCAGAGCTCAAGGCCTTGATTGAATTTCATCTTCCGGAATACATGATTACTTTAAATCTCGAAGGACCACTCTCTAAACCGAGACAAGCTTTTAAAAGTGTTCCTCCGCTATCTCAGGACGATATTTATGCTGTTCTCTTATTTGGGCAACCTCTTAGCGGTCTGAACACCGATGATAAAACTACGGCCAGAAGTGCTGGGCAAATTCTCTCTCAAGGAATTTTGTCCTTGGCAGTACTGTATTATTTTGCGGGAAGCCCGGTACAGTCATTGGGCTACGACCCGGAATCAAAAGTTCTTGCGGCACAGATCGGATTAGGAGCAAAAAATACATTGAGGGTTTCAAGTGAGACTGGTGGGCTTAATACTGCTGGAGTGAGAAGGTCTCTTGGAAAAGGTTGGTATATTGATACTTCCGTACAAAAATCTTCGGGAGTTAATGCTGGTGCCACTGATTATGGTTTATTATTAGAGAGAATAATTGCTTATTAATAAAATACCAATGAAAAAGTACCAATGAAAAAGCCACCCTTGTGGATGGCTTTTTATTGTTGATAGGAAACAAGAGCAACCTGATAAATGAACATTTAAAAAACCGGTATTGCACAACTTTTACAACTTTATGTCTACTGCAGTCGTGAGCTTCCTCTTGACCACTGATTAGCACATATCATCTGTTCACCCCTTGCTGTTGCGTCGATGGAGTCAACAATAAGCCTTCCACCGCGTTTGATTCCTACTTAGCTTAATTGCAGAAGTAATGCCAAAAATGATAGTGGTAAAGATATTGATTTGAGATCTATGGAGAATTGTTTAGGTGGAAGATTTGGACTAGATTGGGGCATTTTTCTGTTTGTTTAGTAAAAAAGAAAGTGCGCAATACTGGGTTGCGCACTTTAGCTGAAGAAAATGCGGATGATTATCGCGACTTTCTAGAGCTTGAAGAATCAGTTTTATTTGGTGTTGAAGGAGTCTTGCCAGTAGATTTAGATGAAGATCTTTCTTCTTCCTCTCTCCCTGGCGTGCGTCCCTTTTTTTCACTAGTGTCTTCCATGCTTTTCTTTTTTTCTTGAACCATAATATCCTCCGTGGTTAGTTGAACACCTCTAGGCTTAGCATATTCAATGCCAAAAACAGCAGACGTGACAAACGCTGAAAAAGGTGTTGGAAAATTAAAAATATTTGGAAGCTATGAGGCATAATGGGATATTAATCATTGGAGTTTGAGGCAAGATGGCATAGATTTAATAAAGAGGTAAACCATGGGCCAAGTAATTAACGTAGAAAAACTTTTAATTAAAATTAATAATTTTTCAAACATTAGAGATTGGAATCAATTCCATTCCATCAAAAATCTTTCAATGGCATTGAGTGTAGAGAGCTCGGAGTTAGTTGAAATTTATCAGTGGATATCGGAAGAAGAATCAAATGATAGTGCCAATGAGACTATCAAAAATAAGACCCGAGAAGAACTCGCCGATATTTTTATCTATTTACTTAAAATTGCTTCCAAGCTCGATATTGACTTAGAAGAAGCTGTTCTTAATAAATTAGATCAAAATGAAATAAAATATCCAGTTGATAAATCAAAAGGAAATTCTAAAAAATACAATGAATTCTAACATAAGAGAATTTCATCCTTACGGCATTTACAAATCGGGCCAGACAAAATGGCTAATTATTGGTACTTTTCCTATCGGCAAATTTACCAACCCTAAGCGAAAGAAAGAAATTAAACCACACGAAATTGATTTTTTTTATGGAGGTGAAGCTAACCTTCTCTGGTCCTTATTGGGTCTCAGTTATCATAGGACTCTCGACAGCAAGAAAAAAATTATTGATTTCTTGGAAGAAAAAAAGATTTCAATGGCCGATGTGATTAAGTCATGTCGTAGAAAAAAGGGGAGTGCTAATGATTCCGACCTTTATGATATCGAGTGGAATAGCGAACTGGGCCAATTTGTTAAAGAAAATCATTTTGAAAAAATATATTTTACTTCACAAAAGGCCTATCAATGGTTCCTTCAAAATATAGGCAAGCTTGAAGGGGGAGAAGCAGTCGTTTTACTTTCGCCATCGGCCAGTGGAGTAAGATCTTTTCCTCGTCTTCCAGAATATAAAGAATGGGCAAAAACGGTTACTCTCAATAAAAAACCTACAGTCTTTCGTGAACTCTTTTATCAAAAAACTTTTTATTAGCATAGTTGCGAAATCATTGTGCTAATGGCACCATCTAGCAATGGAAAATAATAGAGTTGTTCATTGTGAAGATGCTTTGGTTTGGCTGGAGAATAGTCCTGTATTGGATGGGTGTTCGTTGATTGCCTCCATGCCGGATATTTCTGAATTTCATGGCTACACATTGGCCGCTTGGAAAGAATGGTTTACCAAAACAGCAACACTGGTCTTGTCACGCACTCCAGACGAAGGAGTGACTATTTTCTATCAATCAGATATTAAAGTTGATGGGGCATGGGTTGATAAAGGGTATATTTGCCAAAAAGCCGCTGAGGCTTTAGGACATGAATTATTATGGCATAAAATTGTCTGCCGAGTACGGCCAGGACAAGCAACTTTTGGTCGTCCCGCTTATTCTCATGTGCTGTGTTTTAGTAAAGGTGTTCGCATTCATGATTTGGGCAATTCAACTCCCGATGTAATTCCTGAGATAGGTGAAAAAACCTGGGAGAGAGGAATGGGACTTGAGGCATGCCTTATGATTGCAAAATTTATTAAAGAACACACCAAAACATTAACTCTCGTTCATCCCTTTTGTGGACAAGGGGCAATGCTTGCTGTTGCCAATGCGTTGGGGCTTGCGGGCATAGGGATTGAGCGAAGTCCAAAACGTGCTGAGCTTGCTCGCATCCTCACGGTGGATGACGAGTTGAAAAAATTTCTAAAATAGAAATTAGTTATTTCTACTATCCTAATTTTATATTTATTTAATAGTGAAAAAGAGTGCAATCTTTATTCAAGAGAGTTTGCAGCATACCACTGCCAATTCACTTCAAAGTATCCGTGTCCAAATACGCGATAAATTTTAAAAAGCTTTTAAAAATCAGAGTCTCTCCAACTCTAACACACCTGCAGTTATTTGGTTGATGAAACTAAGTAAAACCTACAGAGTTATTGTTGAAGAAACAAAGGAAAGAAGATGTGAAAATTTTCTTTCCTTTTTTTTTCTTTTATATTCAGGAGGTAGTATGAAAAAAAAATTTAGCCCAGGGCTTTTATTAACGGCTTTTGCTCTTTCTTTTTTTATGTCTATGTCCCTCAAAGTTTTACATGCTCAAATCATAAACAACGAAGGGCAAGTCGTTCCTCCACCCGTCGATATCATTACAACCACTGGTACATCCACTAATCCAGGAACAATTGGTGTGGTTCCAGGTCGAACGGCAACAGGCGGAACCATTGGTGCCACAAATACAACGGCAACAGGCGGCACTATTGGAGTGACAACTGTTAAAGTGCCGGCAACAGAGGCTCCACAGCCAGGGACAGAGAGTCCTCCAAATATATGTGTGGATTCAGCAACCCGAGGAAGAATTTGTGGTGTAGATGCTGTATTATGGTGTACGCAAAACCCATTAATTGATAATTGCCAAAAATTACTTAACGATATTAACAGTAAGAGATATTAAAAAAAGCCCCGAATAATCGAGGCTTTTTTTGGTTATTATCTTTGAGGATTATTTCTTCTATCGTCAAAGTCTTGGTCGACATTGGTACGAACGAAAGATGTTTCTTTAGTCGCTTTTTTCTCTGAAGTAGTTGCAATATTCATGGCCCCGTTTTCTTCTAGAATTTCACGGGCCTTGGCTTCCCATTTTGAGTCATCGACATGAATAGAAATTAGCATACCGCCTTCTTTGACGTATCCTTCATATCTTTGAGCTTCAAATTCAGGAATCCCTAATCCAATAAGTCCTCCGGCCACACCACCAACTGTACCACCGAGACCAGCTCCTGCGATTGCCGCCATGATCGGTCCAGCCGCGATGAATGGTCCAAGCCCCGGGATTGCTAATGCCCCTGCACCAACTAACCATCCAAAGATTCCTCCGGCAACAGCTCCGGTTGCGGCCCCTGTCGTTGCACCCTCTGGAGCTTTCGTATGTTTTTCAAATGCAAAATCTCTTGTTCCTTGAGTTGACTGCATCAAAACAGAAATATCAGAGTTTCTAAAGTTTTGTGATTTTAGAATATTTATCGTTCTATCGAGAGCTGATTGATCGCGGAAAATTCCGAACACTGAATTTCTTCCTTCTTTTTTTAGAAATGCCATAAAAAACCATCCTTTTGAAGCGTTTTAGGAAACGCGGTTAATTAGTAAGTAAGTCTGTTATAAACTTTTTTATCACCGGCCCTTGCTCGGGCCAGATTTTCAATTTTTACTTTCTCTGCTTTAGAGGCCACACGACCTTTTAGAATGATCGCTTTTTTTACAGTGACAATTTTGATGTTGTGAGCACTTGTCGAAAGTTGGTCGTCTGCCATTATGGCCTCTCGTAACGTTCGTGTGATTTCTACATCACGCGCGCTTCCTTTTGATTGAGTATCCACTGTTACTGTTCCTATTGATGGAATATTATCCCGTGGAGCAGTTGCCGAATAAGCTGAAAATGCACTTAATGAAAGAGCAATAATTAAGAGTATTTTTTTTGTAATTTTCATAACCCCTCCTTGGTAATACCTGTCAATTGACACAATAGTATTGCCATTGGTGGTGATTATAATAATATATAATCACTAATCTTCAGCGATGATTAAGCTATAGTTCGCAAACTTGACAGAAGTGAAAAAGCAGTTAGATTGATATTTAAAATGTTTTATTTAAGGAGAGTTTATGCTTTACGATCTCACCGTTACTCAATTCACCAAAATGCTTAACAACCTAAATCACATTCTAGACAAAGGAGTTCAATCAGCTGAGGCCCGTAAGTTCGATGTAGATGTTTTATTAAATGCACGTCTTGCTCCGGATCAATTCAATCTTATTAGACAAGTTCAAATTGCTTGCGACACAGCTAAACTTGGCGCTGCTAGATTGGCAGGAGTTGAAGCACCCATTCATGAGGATAAAGAAAAAACACTTCCAGAATTAAAAGCACGTATTAATGATGTCGTTAAATATTTGGGAACTTTTAAAGTAGAAGATTTTCAAGGGGCCCATGAAAGAAAAATTTCTCAGCCTCGTTGGGAAGGAAAATATTTAACAGGATCCGAGTTTGCTATTCAGCACGCTATTCCTAATATTTATTTTCATATTACAACAGCATACGCTATTTTAAGAAGCAATGGTGTAGACGTTGGCAAAAAAGATTATTTGGGTGAAATGCCGTTTAATAAATAGAAATAAGATACGACTTAGATAGGGCTTCTGAGGGAAGCCCTGTTTTTATGCAATTCTCTTAATCAGGTGAAATCCAAACTGAGTTCGTACAATGCCAGAGACTTCCCCTGGCATAAGCTGAAAAGCTGCTTTTTCAAAACTTGGGACCATCATGCCCTTGCCAAATTCTCCTAAATTGCCGCCATCTTTACTCGATGGACATTCAGAAAAATCACGAGCAAGTTCTTCAAAAGGTACACCCTCTAAAAGTTTTTTTTGTAAATCGAGAGCGATGTGTTCATGATTCACTAGAATATGTTTTGCTGATATTTTCATAAATGGTCCAATGTTTGGTTGATTGAATTTTAATTAAAGATGTTTATAACAAAACAGCAATTACATTTATAGTTAAATCTGAAGATCAATTTTAAGTCAGCATACGAGCAGAAGCACTTTAAATTCCCTTTCAACCTGTTGGCTTGTTCTAATTGTCTTGAATCATTAAACTTTTTGCTGGTTTGTCATTTTTACAGACAATGATGCTGTGATTTGCAGAGTAATCAAATTCAGATTAAATTTGTCTCAATGAAAACTACTTTAAAAATTATTGTTTTACTTTTTTGTATTAATTTAACCCAAGCTCAGGAAGCTAGCTCCTTGATTGATACTAATTATCAGTTTGATGGACAAAAATTAGAAGCTTCTAGCGACACTTTTATTTTCGCTCGTTCATTCGTTGATTACTATTATGGTCTAATGGCCAAAAATACTTCACAGTTAAATATTGCCCATGCAGCGTCTTCATTTTCTGGTTGGTGTGTAGGGGATGCTCACCCTGAAAATTTTGGTATTCTTTTACAAAATAATTCTAAGATCCTTTTTTCTATGAACGATATGGATGATTTTGGTCCGTGTCCTCTCGCTTATGACTTTTTAAGACTTTTGGTGACTTCACGATTGTATTTGCCAAAAATTAATATTGAGCAAATTAGAAATTCTTATCTAATTGGTCTGCGTAAGGAAAATTTTACTGCACCACTTCTTATTCAGACTCTTGCAAGTGACTCCCAAAAGTTGGGAGAAAACATTGATCCCAAAAAACTAGACGGAAATAAATTCAAACGTAAAAACGGAATGAGTGAAGTTTCACCTGCTATCTACCAAATAATTGCTTCTAATTTAGCTGCCATTTTTATCCAAAAAGGATTTGTTAATGGGGATTTAAGAGTAATGGATATTATTTCGACATCAAGAATTGGTGGGGGATCGGGAGGACTTTTACGCTATGAAGTTTTATGCCTGAAAGGGAATAAAGATCTTATTCGTCTAGAGTTAAAAGAACTTTCTTTGCCGGCCATTTATCCTGTTGCAACAGCTACAATACCTTCTCAATCAGAACGCATGACTAAAGCGTTGCAAGTTGAGCAAGGGAATACTTATTCGACCTACTATAATGTTTTTTTGGTCGGTGAAAAAACAATGCTACTCAGACCAAAATTTGCAGGCAATAAAGGGATTACGCTTACGAATTCAAGTGATCAGGACAATACGGAAATTATTAGCTACGAGGCTTTTATTTTGGGACGTATTCATGCGGCAAGTGCAGAGGCTTCATACACTGATGTAATGAAAAATCTAAGTCCGGTGGATTTAGAAAGCGATGTTACAAATTTTACAAACTTTTTAAATAAAAAGTTTAATGAAATTAAAAGAGTGATACCTGTTCATTAAACTCACTTAAAAAGTAATATTTCACAAAGCCATTCTGGTTCATCCAAAGGTAGGTCATGTCCCGCGGTTGGATGAATATATTGGTTCCCACCAAGATTTTTTGCAATTTTTTCTGAGCAGTAGAAACTAACTAGCCGATCATGTTTGGAGCTAATAATTTTCAGCGGAACATCTGGTAAGTTTTGAATTTCAATACGACTTGCCAAGAGAAGTTGTCGTGTGAAATTTGTTTTTGATACATGGTGGTTTTTAGAAAAGGTACTAAAGGCATCAAGGTATTTTTTTGTGATATCTAATTTATTAGAAGTTATGGTTAAGATAATTCTTTCTTGTTCAGCTTCGTCAGAATTAAATAGTGCCGCAATCATTTTGCCGTAATTCTTTGGTATTAGTCGTTCATAAAAGGATGAATATTGTCTAAGGCTGGAGTTAATAATAGTTACGGATTTAATTTCCTCGGGATAGAGCTCTGCCCATTTTAGCCCAACCATTCCACCTAGTGAAATTCCACAAATATTAAAAGATAAATTTTGCTTTGAGAATCTACTTTTGTTTCTGAGAATATCTATAACTTGCTTGGCATTTATTGGAGATTTTTCAATATTTAAAAATCCGTTTCCGGGAATTTCCAAAAATTCCATTTCAGCTTCAGGATTGATTTTTTTGAATATTTCTTCGAAATTTCCCCAATGAATATTTCCTCTGGTTAGTCCTCTTAAAAAAATCCAATTATTACTGCTCATACCATCGCTCCATTCCAGAGTTAAAATGTTTTTGGCGTATATTGGGATCTAGGTTTGACCATACAGAATTTGAATAAAGGGCCTTGAGTAAAAAATCAAATAGCAAATGATGGCGTCGATAGGTTCGCTTGAGTCTATGTTCTTTTGTCGGGTTAAACATTCCTTGCTTGGAGAATAGCTGTAATGGATTTTTACGGACCCAGGCCCATGAACCCATTTCTAAAGTTAAGGGTAAATAAATTGATTCTGGATTACTTGCCTTTAGCTCCAGGAAAAAATAATCCCAGATATCTCCATTTAACAAATAGCCTTGGGATTGAGGCTCTATCTTATAAACATGATAGGGATGAGTCTCATTAAATAGAACTGTCAGTGCATTCATTTCGGGCATTCTGTCGTATGGTTTTTTAGAGTAGGAAAAAGGGAACCAAATTCTATCTTTCATTCCAAAACCAGAATGAAAATCAATTGAGACTACACACGTGCTTTTTCCACAAGATTGAAAAAATTTATCATAGAGTGCTTTATTTTCCACTTCTAATTGATTCAAGTCTCCTTGAAACCACGGAATTTTTTTTGAATATCGATGGCCACCAAGAAGAAATGGAGTTTTGTCGATCGCCCGAACAGGAGAATTGCGCATGAGATCTACATCATTTCCGTTACAGCGTTTAAATTTATTATATCCAACAGGATTGACCAAGGGGATAACGACTAAGCGTATATTTTTAAAAAGTTCTTGAAGGGACTTATCCCATATTAGCCGGTCCAGCGTTGTTTTGAGGAGGCTCCATGCCAGCTGTGCTCCAACTCTTTCCAGTCCATGAACACCGCCGGTAATGAACAATGTTGGATGTAATGGATTCTCTGAGCCAATGGTAAAAGAAAAAATAGGGTATGCCTCGCCCTTGTACACAACTTGGTTAAGTGTTTCAAAATGAACAAGGTTTTTGAGTGGACCATCCTGGTCCACCATCCGTCCCAATTTCTTTAAATCATCTAGCATCCAAATATTATTGAACGACTTGAAAGCGTCTCGCAAGAGAATTTGTCATTTCTTCTTTCTTTAAGACCGTTAATACATCAACGCAGTCAAAAGCTTTGTCGAAGGCCGGCTCGCTTGCGATTTTTGCCCCAAATTTTAAATAGGATTTTAACAAAGCTGGGATCAATTTTTCTGCTTCTTCAATTTGTGTTTCTGACAATCCGTTTTGGAAATAAGAAAACCATAAATCGAAATCTGGTATTTGAAAGTTTTTGGTTGGACTGGCAAAATTACTTGTCACAACTGAGCCTTGGTCGATTAAATATTTATAAACAAGAGCGGCATCTTTTGGAGAGTTAATTTTAATGCTTGAGCAGCCAAATAAAATATTGGCACCGGAAAGATTCATATATTCAGTTATGCCACGCCATAATAACGAAATAACGGCCGAACCTTTTCTGTGATCTTTTTGGATACATGCCCGTCCCAATTCTATATGGGGCCCTTTTAATTTATAAATTTCACTTAGATTAAATTCTTGCTCGGTATATGAAAGATTTGAAAAGGTTGTGCAGCTTAAACGGTAAGTACCAATAATCTTATTAGTTTCTTTATGAATAATAACCAGATGATCAAAATGAGAGTCGTATTTATCAATATCAATTCCGGTGGTTTCGATATCTTGAAATTCTTGATAAAAAACTTCATGTCTCAGTCTGCAACTTTCAATTAATTCCTCATGTGTGTCAGCGGTCTTTAAAATATATGAACCTGCTTTTATGTATAAATTTATCTTCGATTGAAATTTATAAACTCCATTCCATCTGAGAAGAGTGTTTTCCTTGATCTCTTTTGCCCATGCCATCATAAAATTCTCCTTGATAGTTATTTTTAAAAATAGATTTCAGAAAGTTAAAGGCAATTAAATAAGTTTGTTCAACTTGAGTATTTGTTCCGAGAGAGGGGTTAATTTCGACGATATCCATTGATGGGATAATAGAGTTCTTGAATAATTTTTCGCTTAATATATTTAAATCATCAGGAGTAAGTCCATAATCAACAGGAACTCCAGTGGACGGAGCAAAAATAGGATCAATACTGTCAATATCGAAACTGATATGGATAGGGTGCCCCTGTGTGATGTCTGAAATTTCTTTTGCAATATTTTCGATACCGTTTTTTAAAATATCTTTGTAAAAAAAAGTTTTAATATTGAGTGAATCTATAATACTCAATTCATAAGGGTCTATATCGCGAAGGCCAATATAGATAAGTTTTTTAGGATTCAATGTTTTTCTAAGCCACTTGAAATGTTCATTAGCAATTCCTTCGAGATTAAGTAAGATCGCAAGTGGCATGCCATGAAAATTTCCAGTAAGGGATTTTGATGGCAAATTAAGATCGGCGTGAGCATCAATCCAAATGACATATCCATCAGCATAATGGTAGGCAAAAGCACCTACTGTCGATAATGCAATACTGTGATCACCGCCCCAGTTAAGAAGTGGAGTTTTTTCTTCTAATAATTCTATAGTTTTCAAGTAGGCCTGTTGGTACTTGTCCCATTCAATTTTTTCTAGATCAGTTTCTTGATATACTTTTATCGGGGATTGGTGAACCTGAGTGATAGCATCCCCATGGTCAAATAAATCTATTCCAATTTCTTTTAATATTGAAAAGTATTTTCGAGCATTTTTACTCGATTGGACTAAGCCCAGTTTTGACTGACCAACTTCAAAACTGATTCCTGAAAAGTTTATTATCTTTGCCATCTAATATAAACGTTAGAGGAAGATTTTAGAATTGTACTGTTAGGGTTTAGTTATTAGTGCCTAACGAAATCCTGAAAAACTAGCTTGTTTTTTGATATTCTTCACACCATTTTTTCCAATAATCACATTCTTCAATGCTGTTTATTATCTTAACGGGTTCATTAAACTCTATAGAAGCTTTTATTTTTTTTAATATGAATAATTGGTACATATGGATCAGTAAATTATCTTTATCAATATAGGCCGCAGCTCTTAGTGGCTCATAACGAATTCGAAAAGGTTGAACCCAGATATCATTTTTTTCTGCAATCTCAAATGCGCCCTTTTTCCATGATGAAGTTGAGTTAATAGAAGTCGTTCCAGAGGGAAAAATGACCAGCTTTTGATTTCTTTCAATTAATGATTTTGTGATTTCAGCTTTTGCAGTTGTTCTAGATAATGAATTATTTCTTTCAACAAATATAGTCTGCATCTTAACTGCTACTTTCCCGAATACTGGCCAGGTTTTTACTTCTTTTTTACTTACAAAAGATATTTCAGGGCAGCTATAGAGAAGAATGGGTATATCGAGGTAGCTAATGTGATTACCTACAAAAAGCGTGGGACCATTATGATTTATCGGTTTCCCCAATATATTAATGTTGATTTTAAAATGATTTATAATGTCGCGGGCCCAAAGACCTTTAAGATTTATAAAATCCGTTTCAATTTTTTGAGTCAGTCGAAGGTATTTTCCTGTAATTGAAAATACCTTTGCCACTTTACCTAATCTTTTGATTTGTATCACTCTAAAAATCTATAATATTTTATAGAAAAACTCCCGTCAGTGTTTGATTAGGATAAAATACAAAATAAAAACACTCAAGTATTAATTGTTTTTCATTCTGTATTTTTTTTGTCAAACTTATGACTTATTCTCAAGGGGGAGAACAATGTTCAAAAATCTGCTGCTCTCATCTTTTCTATGTCTCTTATCAATCAACGCAAATGCACTTGAGTCCATTAGAAGCTACGAAGTTTCTGCCAATCCAATGCGAATGAATCAAATCGCAGACCGCTTTGAAATTGTCAAAAAACTCGCTGGAAGTTATGAAGTTTACGTTAAGGAAGATGATGTTGGTGATTTCTTAAAACTTGCTCCCAATGCCAAACTTCTTTTAATGAATACCCAAGCAGAATTTCATTCTGATGATAAGGCCGCTCAGCTTAATCTGGCGAAGTATAGAAATTTCAGCGACGTGGAGAGAGACCTGAATACGATCGTCACTACGTATAAAGATCTTGCAAGTCTTGAAACATATGGGACAACAAAGGGCGGAAGAAAACTTTATGCTCTAAAAATATCTTCACCTAATAAAAATAGACTTACAAATAAACCAGAAATAATGGTTACTGCCGCTACTCATGGCGACGAGTTGGTTACAGTTGAAGTATTATTCTCTTTATTAAACGAAATGCTCGCGGGTTACGGCAAAGATTCACGATTTACTAAAATGATTGATGGACGAGATATTTACTTCATCCCAGTAGTAAGTCCTGATAGTTTTGAGGTCCGAGAGAGATATGTTCAAGGGCTAGACCCTAACCGCAGCTTTCCATGGCCGGAAAATATAAATAATAGAACAGTAGATTGTATTCAAGGTCTTATGGATTTTAGTAATGCCCACCATTTTATGGGGTCTCTGGATCTACACGCTTATGGAAAACTGGTAATGTTTCCTTGGGGATATACTGAGTCGGCTCCCAGTCCAAAAGATGAAGTGTTATTAAAGGACTTAGTTCAGAGCATGGCGCGCGATAATCGCTACACTGCAGGCCAGATCTCAACCACTATCTATATCGCAAAAGGCAGCAGTGCTGATTACTTCTATTGGAAGAAAAACACTCAGGCGATTGCCGTGGAGTTGGCCGACCAAAAGGTCCCGGCCTATAATGCCATTCCCAAGGTAGTAACAGAGGCCAGGGAGATGATGTGGACCTTTTTGGAGCACTTCAACTAATTACCTTGTAAGACATGTAAAATTTTCGCAAAAGCACCTAAATTTTTTTGATCTGTTAAGATTTGGTCATGATAAAGCTCATGCCTAAATTTAAGAAAAGTATTATAACCGGTTTGTTAATCAGTTCGTCGCTTGTATTGTCTTTGGTATCACCACTGCATGCCAAAGTTTATGATTTTACCGAAGACAATAAATTAACACTTCTTCAAGATGCCAGAGCTGCTGTTGAATTAAAACTCGACCTAGTTAGACACGCTAAAAACCATATACATATTATGACTTATTATTGGGATAAAAAAGGTTACCCAATTGAGTTGATTAGAGAATTAAAAAAGGCACATGAGCGCGGAGTAGATGTGCGAATTATGACGACTTATATTCCAAGTCTTACCATGGACTTTTGGGGTAAATCCAAAAAAGAACTTTTCGCCGGTTATGACAAAAATAATTCCAGTGCAGTACTCGCTTATATGAGAATGGCACCGGGAAATAACGAATCTATTACTAATAATATTCATGAGAAAGTTTTTTTGGTTGATGGTGAAAAGGCTATTTTAGGTGGACGAAATATTTCAGATAACGATTTTCGTGCTAAAGATTTAGAAGTCATGCTTGAAGGAGAGATCGTCAATCAGGTTCAAGAACATTTTAAAAAAATGTTCTCATTTTTAATTGATTTAAAAATTGGCAACGATTGCAAAAAAAAGAAGGTTGACTGTCTCGCAAAATTCAATAAATTGAAGTTTGCTGATGAAGATAAAAAGTTTTTTCCTGAACAACCTCATTATGCAGGTGGAGCACGTGCTCGAATTCTCACCAATGAAATACTTTTTGATCAGCACCAAAATCATTATTCTGGTGACGCGAGATTTACGGTTAAAGATGATATTATTGATACCATTATCAATATTAATTTTACCAAAATGCGCGGCTATAATTATTTTATAATTCCGACAGAACGATACAAGAATTACTTAGAAAAGAATTTAGCGGAAGGAAAGAGCATCGATATTATTACAAATAGTATCACGACTGCTGCAGCGATTAGTAATAAAGGTTATCTGTATGGCCTGCCTGAAATGCATAATCTTGTCGGACTTGGATTAAATCTTCATCAATGGTTAGGAACTAAACAGGAAGAGGGGAAAGACAAACTATTCTATCTTCATGAAAAAGTTATGCTTTTTGATGATGACCACGGAATCATTGGATCTCATAATTTTGGTGCAGGTAGTACTTCGGTCAGCAGTGAGATCTCTGTTGAGTTTTTTTCAAGGCCCATAGTACAAGTTCTCAATGAAGTTTTTGATAGCGAAAAAAATAGCAGTGAACTCACCAAGGAAGCAACTTTGCCATTACTGGAAAGTGAAATACATGACAACCTTAAAATGATTCGTCTTCTTCACGCAGCTATAATTAGAAACATAGTCAAAGAGTTATACTAAGGCCTTTCATTTTTTTAATAATTCCAAGAAATAATTCGCTAAGAAAAGTACTTGCTAAAGATACCAGCATGCAAATGATGATATCTATGGGGTGCAAAAATGAGAATCGCATAATCTCTCTGAGGGAGGGAACGTAAAGAACGAGTGCAAGCATTACAATGGATGCGATCATTATCCACTTTACGATATCATTTGGTTTACTTTTAAACTTAGATTTCAATGATATTTTTGAACCCCGACTCAAAAATATTAAAAAAACATTAGCAAGAATTAAGGTCGAAAATACTAATGTACGGGCTTCAGCTTCACCCTGATTTCTCTTAAGTGAAATAAAGTAAACAGAAGCGAGTGCTACAAATAAAGTGATCCCTCTTAACAGACTAGAATGCCAAATTTCATTATTAAAAAGAGGTTCACTTGGAGATCTGGGTTTTTTGCTCATAATATCGATACTTGCCGGTTCTACCTCAAAAGCAATGGATGATGCTGGTTCAATGATTAAATGAAGAAGAGCAATATGTGCTGGCAATAAAACTAACGGAAGTCCAAGCAAGACTGGTAGTACTGACATTCCGGCTATCGGAATATGAATCGCAAATAAATAAATTAAAGCATTTTTTATATTAGTGTAAACTCTTCTTCCGGTTCTAATGGCCTCTACGATTGAAGAAAAATCATCATCTAGTAAAACGATATCGGAAGACTCTCTCGCAACATCTGTTCCTCGTCCTCCCATGGCAATTCCTATATGTGAGCTTTTTAGTGCTGGGGCATCGTTTACGCCGTCACCAGTCATGGCAACGATTTCACCTGCCTTCTTTAGAGATTCAACCAAGCGAAGCTTTTGAGAAGGCATAACTCTTGAAAAAACTGACATCTTTTTTGTTAACTCGACAAGCTCCGAGTCAGATAAACTTTCCATTTGGATGCCCGTAATGACTTGTGTCGGGTTTTGCAATCCAATTTTTTTGGCAATACTGCTGGCAGTAAGAGGATGATCACCCGTTAACATTATCACGCGAATACCTGCGGAGTGACATTCTGAAATAGATTCTTTGATTCCAGAACGTATAGGATCTGTAATTCCGATTAATCCTAGAAAAGTAAATTCGAAATCGTGTTGCCTGGAAGGAAGTTGGGAAGATTCCAGATGTGATTTTGCCACGCCTAGAACACGTAAACCCATTGCTGCCATTTCCTCTGCTCTTTGTTTTATTTTTATCATTTGATCATCGTTCATATGGCAAAGATCGATAATCGCTTCATGCGCGCCTTTTGCTCCTATGACAAATCCACCTCCCAAGCTTGTCTTCCATGCATGGGTAATAGAAAGCAATTCAGGTGAAAGAGGATATTCTTTTTCAAGATTCCAATCGTGATGAAGATGTTCTGTTCCTTTGAGAAATTTTAGCCCTGCGGAGGTAAACGCAAGTTCCATTGGATCAAAAGGATCTTTTCGGCTTGCAAGAATTCCAAACTCGAGAGTTTCATGGAATTCTTCCGGAAGAGACAGAACATCTGATTCTGATAGATCAATAACTTGTTCTTGTGAATAAATCTTTTGGATGGCCATCTGGTTAAGGGTTAAAGTTCCTGTTTTATCAACACATAAAACAGTGATAGATCCCAAATTTTCAACAGCGGAAATTTTGCGTGTTAATACTTTTCTTTTAGCTAATCTCCAGGCACCCATGGCAAAAAAAATGGTTAGGACAGCTGGTAATTCATTGGGAAGTATCGCCATTCCCAAGGAGAGTCCGATAAGAGAGCCGGCAATCCAATTATGGTGTTTAACGGAATAAACAATAACGACCAGAATGCATAGGAATAGGGCCAACCAAGCAAGACGTTTTACAAGTTGATTTGTTTGCTGCTCTAGTCTGGTTGAAATAATTTCAATTTCTTGAATTGAGCTGCCAATTTTCCCTATCTGTGTATTTAATCCAATGGCCGTCACGACGGCAATTCCTTGTCCTCTTACAACTGTGGTAGAAGCAAATATTTTTGATCCAACTTGTTTTGCGACAGGAATTGATTCTCCGGTCAAAAGTGATTCATCTATGGCCATATTAGAGCTTGATATTAGAGTTGCATCGGCCGGAACACGATCTCCTTCATTGATAAAAATAATGTCTTCTCTGACTACTTCTCGACCAGCTATCCGTATTTGGGTTCCATTTCTTATAACCAGTGCCCTTGGACTTGAGAGTTCGCGTAGCGCTTCGAGTGCTCTTCCTGCTTTGGTTTCTTGAACTATGGTGATTCCGATAATCAGGAACAAAAAGGCAAGAAGCATTATTGCCTCTTGTTGATCACCTAAGAAAAAATAGATGAGGCCACAACCGAGTAGCAAATAAACCATTGGCTCTTTTAAAACATCAAAGAAAAAAGAATATATTTTTTTAGGCTTACTCGATGGAAGCTCATTAAGTCCTTCTTGCTCTTGGCGTTGAAGGATAAGGGAAAGAGAAAGCCCGCCACCTGAAAGTAATTCATTTCCTTTTGCCAGATCTTTGTTAATTGGGCCCGTCTCCATAGCTTCTACTCCAAGAAATGGTGCTTCGTTAAATAAAGATTTAGCATTAGTATTTATTTTATGTCACTTTTATTAAAGATTAAGATAAACTCAATCAGCATGAATATTTAATGGAGGAATACATGAAAATATTATGGACATTTGACCCCTTTGATAAAAATAGAGAAATGTATAATTTGGGAAAAGATTTGCTGAACAATTGTTTTAGTAAAAAAGATTCTTTGGAAGTTGTTTATGTCGCTTCAAATGCGCAAGCTGAACTTGCAACTTCTTTTAGCATACCAGTTGAAAAAAGATATTCTGATTATCCTAAAAAAATAATTAAGGATCAACTTAAAAAATTATCTCTTAAAAATATTAAAATTGAAGTCCTTTTTGAAAAAAGTCTTTCCCTCACTTCAATCGTAAAAAAAGTAGTTGAATATACTAAAAAAAATAAAACTGATCTCATCGTGATTGCAAGCAATGGTAAAAAATTTTTACCAAGATTTGTTTTGGGAAGTTTTGCTGAATCAATTGTTCATATGTCAGCATGCGATTTGCTCATTTATCATCAAAAAACAAAATTTAAATCAAAAGCACCTGCCAATATTGTTTATGCTCATGATTTTTCTCCTAAAGGGAGTATTGGGCTTGAAAAAATTATTGCGTACGCGACAAAATGGAATTCGACTTTAACCATTGTTCATATTCCTGTTCCTGAAGCAGGGATAGATTTTCAAGAATTTAAAGAGATCACGGAAAAGCGCGTTCAAAAAGTTGAAAAGTCACTGGAGAAGCAAAAAGTTAAATGCAATATTTATCTTGAGTATGATATCCGGCCTATTATTGAAACTCTTCTGGATGTTGCTGCTAAAACTAAAGCCGATATTATTGCAGTGACGGCTCAGTCAAATAAATTATCGGCGTTATTAGGTGGAAGCATAACTCGTCAGGTCCTTCGCGAGTCCTTGCTACCAACTTTGATATTAAAAGTTTAAGGAAAATAAGGTATGAGTACTTTACTAGAATTGGTTAACCACACCAAAGTATATAAAAATGCCCATAGATCACTTCTGATGGAGAAAACTTTACAAAAAAATGAAGGGGCCCTTGGGCCAGAAGGAGAGTTGGTTATCCTGACAGGACTTCACACGGGACGTTCTGCCAATGATAAGTACGTTGTCATGAATAACCTTACCAAAAATAAAATATGGTGGGAAAATAATATCAATGAAATGAGTGAAGAGGTCTTTCAAGAATTAAGAACAGATGTTGTTAACTATTTTAAATCCCAGGAAGAATTATTTTTTACAGAACGCTCAATTGGATCAAGCTCCAGTTTTTCGCTCGGTATTGAATTTATTTCCACTCAAGCCTCTTCGGCATTTTTCACTCAATATATGTTTAAGCCTTTTGAAGGTGAAGCTCATAATGATGATTACAAAATTCTTCATGCTCCCAATTTCAAGTTAGATCCCAAAAAATATGGAACGCGTTCTAAAACGGTTATCGTAACTTGTTTTAAAGAAAAAACGACCATAATCGTCGGAACAATGTATTCCGGAGAAATAAAAAAAAGCATGTTCTCCATCATGAATTTTCTTCTGCCAGATGTTGGAATTCTTCCGATGCACTCTGGTGCCAATCAAAATGCGGATAACGAATGTTTTGTTTTTTTTGGTCTTTCTGGTACGGGCAAAACTACACTTTCAACCGATGAGGGGCTTCAACTTATTGGAGATGATGAACACGGGTTATCAGATAAGGGCATTTTTAATTTTGAAGGTGGCTGTTACGCAAAAACGTATAAGCTTTCTCCTGAGACAGAGCCTTCAATTTATCAAGCTTCAAATCAATATTCATCTTTTTTGGAAAATGTAAAATTAGCTGACGATAGAAGCTCGATTGATTTTTTTGACGATGGTCTAACCGAGAATGGACGTTCAAGTTATCCCTTAAGTTTTATTGAAAATAGAGTAGAGTCGGGAGAAGGGAGTATTCCCAAAAATATTTTTTATCTCAGTGCGGATGCTTTTGGCGTTTTACCGCCAGTGAGTTTGCTGAATGCTGAACAGTCCATGGATTTTTTTAAATTGGGCTATAGTGCAAAGCTGGGCGGCACCGAAGTGGGAGTAAAAACACCAACTGCAACTTTTTCATCATGCTTCGGCGCTCCTTTTATGCTTCGTCATCCAGATGTTTATTCAAATCTGTTGAAAGAATTTATTACCAAATATAAAATTAAAGTTTGGCTTATAAATACGGGGTGGTTTGGTGGAAGTTATGGCACAGGAACCAGATTCCCCTTGAAAGTCACAAGAAATATTATCCGACAAATACAGGCCGATAAATTGACTGATATTGAGTTTGTTAATGATAATATCTTTAATTTAAAAATTCCAAAGTTCATCGATCTTGTGGATTCTTCAATTCTTGACCCACGGAATGCCTGGGAAAATCAGGAAGAATATCTGCAGGTCGCAAAAAATCTGGCAACAAGTTTTGAAGTGCAATTGAAAAAAATTAAGAACTGAGTATATTGATAAGATAAGAAGTTTGTTAATCCTGGGGGACAATTTGGTTAGATTATTATTTTTATGGACATTAGTTTTTGGAGTATTTTCAGCGGAGGTCTTATCAGCTGAACCTGTGATCGCTCCTGCAGAGGCCCAAGCGAAAGCGGTAATGAGCAATGTTTATGACTCTTATGTGAAAATTATTCCTTATGCTTATTCGACCAAAAATATTGAATTTAAAAATAAAAAAGAAAAAGAAGCTTTACTTAAAAATCTAACGGATTTATCTGATTTTTTTAAAAGTGCCAAGCACGCTGATCTTTTTCAGCGACCGGGCTTTAGACCAAGCTTAGAAGCAATCACTAATCATCTTGATGAAACTATAATGTCGGTGGAATCCGATAGTTTTATCTTTGCCCAAAAACGATTAAATGTGATCGGGGCCCTCTGTGTTACCTGTCATTCTCAATTACCGGAATCAGTTTCAAAGAATGCTTTCAGAGATAATATTAAAAAAGAGAAAAGGGATCGATTTGATTCTGACTTTGCTTATGCTAATTATCTATATCTAGTTCGTCGTTTTGATGACTCAAAAACATATTTTGAAAAAGCTATCAATACAGCATTGGGAACATCTACTAGAAGTGCTAACCAGGAAGTTCTAGCTTCTTTGAGAAAGGTTGTTTCAATAGACACCAAAATTAAATTTAACTATGAAAATGCCCGTGCTTTCATTGAAAAATGGGAAAAAGATTCAAGACTTTCTATCAATGATAAAAAAATTCTTAAAAGATGGAATGATTCTTTAAAACTTTGGAAAGGATTTGACCCAGCTTCAATCAAGTCTATGCCAAAATTTATCGAAAAACACTTGAGCCCATTGGATATGAAGAAAGAAATCATTTTTTCGGGAGAAGAGGATATCACTCTTTTAATTTCTTCCGGTGTTCTATTTAATTTCTTAGTCGAAAATCCTAACAGTGCGCTAGCTCCTGAAATATTGTATTGGCTGTCTTTAGCCGAGCATCGAATGGGCCAGTCTTATTTCTTTTCTCTAGGGGATCTTTACCTTAAAGATTGCATTAGAAAATATCCATCTTCGCCTTACGCTAAAAAGTGTTACCAGGAATATGCTGATTCAATTGAAGCCGGGTTCAGTGGATCGTCTGGCACTGATATTCCAGTTAGTGAAAAAAGAGAACTGATAAAACTAAAGAGCCTTTTGAAACCTTAATCTTTTTAAAACTCGGTCATTGATACTTTTTAATGGCCGAGTTCTGTCTTTTATTTTTTAGTATCAGTCCGCAGGCGTCTAAATATCCATTTTTCAATTTCAACCGCAATGAATACGCTAGAGGATACCAGGATGCAGATCAGTAGCTCATGCATCGTTAAGGCCTCAGTTTTAAAAACCTTGCGAAAGGCAGGAATATAAAGTGTTGCAAGCTGTAGGGCGAGCGTAAATAATACTGTTAAAAAAAGAGGAAAATTTGTTCCAGGGCCCAAGGTAAAAAACGATTCTTTTTCTGAGCGAATCGCCAAGACGTGTCCCATTTGAACAAATGTAAGCACAGTAAAGGCCATGCTCTGCCAATGAACATGGCCAGTATGATAGGCCCAAGCTAGTGTTCCAAGCGTTACCGCTGCTATTAACAAACCAACCCACACGGTGTGTTGCCATAAACCATGTGCAAAAACATTCTCACTCGGCTTTCTCGGGGGCCTTCTCATAATGTCTTTTTCTTCTGGTTCCAGCGCCAAAGCAAGACCTGGGAGACCGTCAGTAACTAAATTCACCCAGAGGATTTGTATTGGAAGTAGAGGGGTTGGCAGGCCTAAAAAAGGTGCTAAAAACAATGTCCATATTTCGCCGGAGTTACCGCTAAGAGCGAAGCGAACAAATTTTCGTATATTATCGTAGATCCGACGACCTTCTTTAACTGCGGTAACAATAGTCGCAAAATTATCATCGAGAAGGACAACGTGGGAGGCTTCACGAGCAACATCCGTTCCCCCTTTGCCCATAGCAATCCCGACATCTGCTTTTTTCAGAGCGGGGGCATCGTTTACTCCATCGCCCGTCATGGCAACTATTTCTCCCGATGATTGCAATGCTTTAACGATTCTAATCTTTTGTTCAGAAGCTACGCGGGCATAAACCCTTGTCTCTTGTACTATTTTTAGAAGTTCTTCCTCAGAAGTATTTTCTAATTCAATTCCTAGAATAACTTTTTCATTGAGATGACCTAGTATCCCAAGATCTAGCGCAATGGCCTTTGCTGTAGATGGATGATCACCGGTAATCATCACAACCTGAATACCTGCAGACTTGCAAAGCTTGATTGCTTCGCGAGCTTCCTTCCTGGGAGGATCTATTAAACCAATCAGACCCAAAAATACTAAGTCTTTTTCAACTTCACTTAATTCAATCTCCGTGGC
Source organism: Bacteriovorax sp. (assembly GCA_028710485.1). GTDB lineage: Bacteria > Bdellovibrionota > Bacteriovoracia > Bacteriovoracales > Bacteriovoracaceae > Bacteriovorax. Next base: position 25,034 of record JAQTTZ010000049.1, read on the forward strand.
CTTTCTATCTAGCGCACGATATCCAACGGCCAGGACTCTGAAGCCCTGACTTGCCATTTCTTGAGATGCAAGAAGCTGTGAATCTATATTGAGTGGAATTAAATTATTCGTGCCATCTGTATTATAACTTCTCTTGCATAAGGAAAGTATTTTTTCAGGAGCACCTTTTGAAAAAATGATACTTCCTTCTCCAGTCGAATGAATTGTACTCATCATTGCTCGTTCACTTGAAAAAGGAAGTTCCGCTAATCGAGGCAAAAATTTTTGGAGAGATTTAATCTCTAGGCCTTGTTCAAGGGCCAGACTAATCAAAGC
>JAQTTZ010000166.1 GCA_028710485.1 Bacteriovorax sp.
AAGTATTCGAGAAAAATTAGAAAGCCTCACTCCTCGCCAGCGCGCTTTCATGACGGAGTTTTTGAATTTAAAATTAGAAGAGAGAGATTTGATAGTGGATTTAGGAAATAATCTCTTTCAGTATTTTAAGATGAAGGGAATGGATATATGAAAAAGATTTTTAGGCTTATCTTTTTAATGTTTTCGTTAATGTTTTCGTTAATGTTTTCGATTAATGTATTTGCGACGCCTCAAAAAATTGAAATGATTTTTTTATCTCCACAAAAAATTTCACAACTTTTAGAGCTTATTGAAAAAAAGAATAATCCTGATAACCTTTTGGGCCTTTTAGCACAAGCAGATCAGGAGCTAAAAAATTGCATGCCTATGGGAGATGGATGTTTTGATCCTCAGTTAGGCTATGTCGAAAAAAAGCCTGACACCAGTGGCAAGTCATTACAGGTTGTTGTTGCCCCCAAAGATCCTGAGCTTCAACTTAAAACATTTAACGCTGTTGAAACGAACTTGGTGAATTGCGATAAAGGAAATTATTTCGATATTTATTGTGGCAAAGAAAAAGCAAAAGGAAAAGCGGCCGAGATTGAGATTTGGTTTGATATTTCTTCTTCACTTCGCACTGTGGATTATAATAAAGACCCTGATCACTGCAATCGACGATCATTTATGACGAAAGTGATGGAAGGCTGCAAAGATAAAGTTCGAGTTTCAGTTTACAATACCTCGCTTAAAGAAGTTGGGGATTTTTCTAGTGTTTGTTTATCTTATGGAACGAATGATGAAGCCAAACTTCTCCAATGGATGAAAGTAAGTGAAGCTAAGACACTCGTTCTTGTTACAGACATTGACGAAATGTCACAAGCGATGAAGGATTTTCTGTCTGAACGTGGTGCTAAAATGATCGGGGATGGTGTGAAGCCCTTTAACTCGACGGACCTGGTAAACTATGCTAATGATTTTATAAAAACTTGTAAAAAATAAAATCGAAGGCAATGTCACATAAGCATTTTTCACAATTAATCGAGTGGTCTCATTCTCAATACTCTCATCTTCCATGGCGAAGTCAGCGAACCTTATATCGAACTCTGGTATCAGAAATCATGTTGCAACAAACGACAGTTGGAACGGTACTTAATCATTTTGAAAAATTTTTAAATGAATATCCTACAATTTTTGATTTAGCGAAAACGAGCGAAGAGCAAATTTGCATTTCCTGGAAGGGCCTTGGTTACTATCGACGGGCACGCAATCTTAGAAACCTTGCAATTCAAATTGTAGAGCAGTTTAGCGGAGAAATTCCTACTGACTTAGAGTCACTCCTGAAACTCAAAGGAATAGGCCCTTATACCGCTAATGCCGTGATTGCTATCGGAGCTGATCTTCGAGGTCTGGCGGTCGATGCAAACCTCGAAAGAGTGCTCTCACGCTTTTACGGGATCAGTATCGTTAAAGGGCCAAAGCTTCAGCAAAAACTTTTCAGTGATTTTAAAGCTAAGAAAATCGTGAAAGAAATTGATAGGTTCAGTCCTCGGGATTTAAACGAAGCACTGATGGATTTGGGACGAATTCTTTGCCAAGCACGAAAAGCTTCTTGTTTATTGTGCCCTCTTAAAAGTAGCTGCCTGGCTTTTAAAAGCGGCAATCCGATGAGTTTTCCTTTGGAAGAAGAAAAAAATAAAATGGAAGATTTATTCATAAAGCTTTTGCGAGTAATAGTGAAAGATAAAAATAAAATTTTGTTTTATCAAAAAAATAGCAATGAATGGTTGAGTGGCCAATGGGAGCTGCCCACATTTATTCTTGAAACGAATGATGCAAAATTAAAGCAGTACCCAAAAGTAAAAAATAAGAAACAATTCACAGAAGCCCAGATAATAAAAACTGGAATCACCAAGTATTCAATTGATAATCATCTTGTTGAAATGAGTTTATTGGATTTTAAGAAACTCACTGAGAAAATTGAAGTTGATTATGTCTTTAAAATTCATAATGAAAAATTGAATTTATCGACAGCTTCAATCAAGGCCTTGAAGAAAATCTAATAATTTCTATTTTTGACTGCAAAGAGTCGCATTGTGTCTGTTGCAAACGATTGCATTGAGATAATTAGTCCAAAGACGTTTTCGGTTATTTATTTCCATGCGATAGCAGGGACATCCTGACAGTAGATCAATAGTCCATCTTTTTGAAGAGGGAAAGCTTGTTGATCTAAATATCGAGTTATAGGAAGGGCCCTTCTTTGTAGCGTAATAAATCTCTTGATCAGATTTTTTGGATCGGGCAAACCTAACTTCTTAGCCTCGGCCCTATGCTGAGAAGAAATAAGAAGTGTGCGAGCGATTGATTCCAGGAAATGTTTAGTTAAGCATAATTGATTAGGGTATTCTTCGAGCTTTCTAATATCGTTGGCAACGGCTTCATAAGCAAGATCAAATTGATCATCATTGATTAGGGACTTTATTTTTTTGTTGATTACTTTTTGATCATAATCAAAAAAATCAACAGGTCTAAGCTCTTGCGGAAGGCGTTCTTGAAAAATTGGAATATTTTTCATATCAGCGAGTTCTTCGCATAAAAGAGGAATACCTTTTTCTTGGTAAATTTTTGTTTCGCGCTCAAGATTTTTCAATAATAGGACTGACATTCTTTCAGCTATAATTAAATTCCGGCTTAAATTTTTAGACTTACCTTCCGACAGTTCACTGTAAATGGTGACCATTTTTTTATTATGAACAATAGCTTCTTTTATATGATTTTGAATTGCATTGAAACAGTGATTTCCTTCATCGGCAAATGATGAGGAGAGAGGAGTTAAGCAAAAGATTAAAAGAGTGAAAAGTTTCATGACGAAATTGTAACATTTGAAACCTTTGTCTGGGGAAAGCATGTAGAAAATACATAGGGAACTGAGATAGAACCGAGAGAAGGGATAAGCCGGATCCTGTTTTCAACCATCATTCATCTAGGCCCTGAATTACTCCAAGGCTCAAGCACTCTACCCGCTTATCTTCAGGAGTGGCACCCCCTAGTTCCCCATTGCTGGAAAACAATATAAGCCTATTTGAGCTTGCACCACGTAGAGTTTACCTGGTTTCACTACAGCATTACCTGTACATACTTTCTGTTGCACTTGTCCTCACCTCGCGATGGACGGGCGTTACCCGCTACGTTGCCATATGGTGTCCGGACTTTCCTCCCGCTTTTGTATTAGTACCCGAAGGTAATATACAAAGGCCGGCGATGATTCCCTTTTCTCGGTAAGAGGTTTATCGGCTGCTAAGAGCTTTTAGTCAATAAATTTTAGCAGTTTCAGGAATGAGCAGGCGGCCACAGCTAGGGCAGAATTCGATACTTCGACCTTCTTCCAATGAGTTCTTTAACATGGTGTCAGCTAGCATATGGCATTCGGAACATTTTTTATCAATTAAATAACTGACTGGTCTCTTGGGTTTAAATTTTTTTTCCGTTTCTAAATAGAGATTTTTTAAACTTGGTTGAAGTCGCTCGGTTAAAGATTGGATGCGAAGATTTCGATCCTCAATAATTTTTTGTTCAGCAGAAATATTATTGGCAACTTCGGTTTTTATAATTTCTAAAGATTCGAGAGATCCTTCTAAAAATTCATTATTGTTTGATATGTCTTTTTGGATGGATTCACTTTTTTCGAGATTATTGAAGTACAAAGCTTCCAGATGATCCATTTCGTTTTTAACTAATTTAATTTGGTTTTCAAAGGCAATTTGTTCTTTTTCGGTAACGGCCAAGGCCAGTTGAGAGTTGAGTTTTTTGAACCTGACTTGTAAAACATCAATTTGTTGTTGAGTATCTGATAAGTTTAAATTTTTTTCTTCTAGGATTAAATTCTCAATTTGAGTACGTGTTTTCGCCCGACGCTCATCTAGGTCGGATATTCTCTTGTTTTCACTTGAAATTTGCATTAAATTTTGTTGATTTTGCTTTTTCAAGGCCTCAATTTCGATTAAATGCCTAAAGCTCTCCAAGAACATGACCGACTCTTCCTTGTAATTGCCATTGGGCTTTGAGTATAATGGGCATCATATGCGTGGAAATAGCTTTGGTAAAATGTTTTCTCTAACGAGCTTTGGTGAATCACATGGCCCCGCGATGGGTGTTGTGCTTGACGGAGTTCCTAGTGGTTTAAAATTCAGTATAGATGATTTGCAAGCCTGTTTAGATCGTCGTGCTCCAGGAAAAATTGCAGGAACAACTGGCCGAATTGAAAAGGATGAGGCGGAAATTCTTTCTGGAATATTTGAAGGTCAGACTTTGGGTACTCCTATTGCAGTCATCGTTCGAAATACGAATCAAAAAAGTAGTGACTATGACAAATTAAAAAACGATCATCGCCCCGGGCATGCTGATCGAACTGTTGAAATGAAATATGGTATTCGCGATCATCGCGGAGGTGGACGTGCTTCCGGAAGAGAAACTGTTTCGAGAGTGATTGCGGGATATTTTGCTGGATTGATCATACCTACGATTAAAGTCAAAGCTTTTGTCAGTTGTTTAGGTCCATTTAAATTTGAGTCTATGCCAAATAATCTCGACATAAGTTTTGCCCCTTATTCTTTTCCAGACACTTCAAAAAACGACGAGATTCAAAAGTATCTTGAAGATCTTCAAAAGAATGGTGAATCAGTCGGTGGACGCGTTCGGATTATTGTTGATCACTGCTCAATTGGCCTAGGTGAGCCGGCCTTCGATAAGTTGAAAGCTGATTTTGCAAAAGCTCTTCTTTCAATTGGAGCGGTTGTCTCTTTTTCTTATGGACTCGGCGAAGAGATGGCCGCGATGTCCGGTTCAGAAGTCTCCAGGAACCTTTCTGCATTTGGGGGGATGGAAGGTGGAATTTCAAATGGCGAGAGAATGCTGATGACCATTACTTTTAAACCAACATCTACTGTTGGGGATACAGCACGCGCAGGTCGACATGATCCGTGCATAATTCCTCGTGCAATTCCGGTAGTGGAAGCCATGGTTAAGGTGGTTCTGGCCGATCATTACTTAAGACAAAATGCATACGTAATTAAATAGAACATAAAAATAACACATAGAAATTGGATTGGACTAGAAAATGAAAACTAATATTAAGCATATTGAACTGGAATCTATCGTTGACGAAATTAACAATCTTGATACTGATACAATTTTATTAGTAGTGGATCATCTCGTGTGGAGCCATTACTCAAAAGAATTAATTTTAGATAAAATTGAAAACAAAAAAGTAATTTTTTGGAAATCAGCTGATGGTGAGAAAGTTAAAAATATTAATGATTTTCAGAATGCAGTGGAGTTTTTTTTAGAAAAGGGAATTCATCGCAATGCTCATTTGGTAGCCATTGGTGGTGGAGCTGTTTCAGACTTTGCAGGCTTTATCGCTGCTACGATTTTAAGAGGAATTTCCTGGAGCATAGTTCCCACTACTCTTTTGGCGATGGTTGATGCCAGCATCGGTGGGAAAGTGGCCATTAATTCTAAGTCGGGAAAAAATTTAATTGGCGCTTATCATATGCCAACCAATGTTTGGATTTGCCCAAAGTTCATTAATACTTTACCCGAAACAGAAAAAAATAGTGGGATGGGGGAAGTTCTTAAGTACTGCTTCCTCGACTATACAATTTATGACCTCGCTATTAAAAAAGCTCCGATCGAGCAGATCATCGATGCTTGTGCTGAATTTAAACAAAAATTAACCACTGAAGATTTTAAAGAAACTGGTATCAGAAGAATTCTCAACCTTGGCCATTCTTTTGGTCATGCATTGGAATTTATTTATAATCTTCCGCACGGTGA
>JAQTTZ010000167.1 GCA_028710485.1 Bacteriovorax sp.
TCACCGGGCAAAAATTACATATCTTTCACTTCTTTGCATTTTATCTGATACATTCGGCCTCTCTTAATAGACCTAGACCGGTTAAAGGGCTTTTTTATGCAAAAAATCTTAGTAATTATTTGTGCCATTTTTTCATTCACGGCGTTTGCGGACACAAAACTTTCAGTTGATGTCTCTATCGATAAACTTACTTTTCAAAAACCACCAAAAGGTGTTGGTAAGGCCGGAATTTTAATTTTCAAAACAGCAAACGTAAATAATAATGGAATTGTTCTTAATATAAATAATGTGAATAATTATTTTGATTCACAAATTTTTGTTAGACCAACGTTCCTAGGTTTCACAACCCAATTTGGAAATTATGGTTTTGCTCTCGAGGCAGGAAGCATCATTAATTCTTTAAACCAAACGGAATTACAAAATTCAAAACTGGTTTTGGACGACAACCAATTAAACCTTTCTGGTGAATATTTTAGTTTTATCAATCCTGATTCAAGTGTGAAGTTAAAAACCTTTCGTTTGTATTGCCAGAGTATGGTGAACACTGGAGCAAATTCTAATATTGATACTCCCTCGAATGACATGACGGCTAATTGTTTTAATTTTTTAACATTAAACGGAAACTATGCTCCAAATAATGAGGCAGCTTCCCTTGAGTACGAAGGAATTGATAAAGGCGAAAAAACTTATCTGCAAGCACAGATTAAAAGTTTTGATCTAAGAAAAAATCAAATCAATGCAAATTTAATTTCGGCAAAATCAGTCAGCAATGACAATTACTTCATCAATGCAACAGATGTGAACTTAAACTGCGCAAAAGATGAAGATTTAAAAACTCTTGATTTTGATAAAATTAAAAAAGCTTGTTTGAATCGATTAAAGATTGCTCCTCTTAAAGCGAATTTATTAGATAAGATTGCTAAATCGACATTCAAGCTCGATATCAAAGACATTACCGTACAAGATAAAATAGTTTATTTCACGCTTAATAATGGTGCTCTTTCAGATGCAGCATCTACAACTTATATAAATAATCTTTTGCTCAACTGTAGAAAAGAAGTAGATTCGGATCTACTAGATCTGACGATGGTATTGAGAGATTGTATCAGTTACGCGCGCTTTTCCATTGCAGAAGTAAAGAACACCAGGCCAGATGAAAAAGACAGCTCTGTTAAAAATATCACAGTAAGTTCCGCAAACGGGGCACTTATAGTACAAGCAGAGGTAAAATTTTTAGGAATTAAAGCTCACGTCAGCATTTATGGCAATGTGGCCCTTAATGCAGTAAAAAAACAATTAATTGTTACAGTTACTGACACTAAACTTCCTTTGGGACTAAATTCTGTAAAAATCTTGATGTATTTTCTTAAAAAGAATCTAATTTCAAAAGATATAGCAATTCAAAATAACATTATAACCATTCAGCTCTAGGGGATTATTATGAAAAAAACTTTATTGGCCTTCGCTCTTCTTCCAACTTTATCTTTTGCTTCAGTTTATAATTGTAGTGGATCAGGATTTATCATCGATGTTGCAGGAAATCCGCTTGAAATGAAAATTGTAGGAAACGGATTTAATTCAATGGCACAAAATGTACGTGTAACTTCAACTTTTGATACCGTCATTTCTGGAAATACAACGACACCAGCGGCAACTCTTAAATTAACAATTAAAGATTCTAGTTTTGGAAATCCAGGTGATAGTTTTAAAGCTGGTCTTCAGGTATCTTCCGCTGCTGGAATTAAAGAATTCTCAGGATTAAATTGCATCAGAGGTAATGAGTAAGATTATTTTTTATCTCGAATCAATTTTATAGTTTTGGGCAAGCGTTCAATTAAATCAATTGGGCGCAAACTTAAATGATCATTTCCAGCTCTTTCCCATTCTTGTGACGAGAGTCCATGGACATAAGTTGCAACTAGACAGGCTTCACAAGATTTCAATCCCTGGGCCCTTAAGGCCACAATCATCCCTAATAATACATCTCCAGTTCCGGCCTTGCTAAGAGCAGGTGTGCCAGTTTGAACTGAAAGTATTTTTTGCCTTTTTGGAGTTGCAATTAAAGTAATTGCTCCTTTGAGAAGAATCGTACAACCAAATTTTTCTTGTGCTGTTTTGATGGCAGTAAGACGATCTTTTTTTATTGAACTCGATTTAGTTTTTAACAGACGGGCCAATTCACCTTCATGTGGAGTCAATATCCATGAAGATGGCAATGGCGAGATATCGTATTTTGCAATCAATGTTAGGGCATCGGCATCGGCAACTACATTTGTAAAATTATTTTTGATCAAGTAATTTATCAGCTTCTTGTTTTTTTCTTCGATTCCTAAACCTGGACCAATTCCGATGGCAAAATCTTCTTTATTTTTTAATTCACTTATTTTAATTGGATGAAGAATAAAGTCTGGAAATTTTACCCAGGGAAATTTTGTTAAATCAGTCATCAAATGAGTGTAACCTGCCCCCATTCTTGTTGCGGCCAATGCAGATATTAGACCTGCTCCATAAAGTCCTCTTCCTCCTCCAACGATAAGTACTTTACCTCCACTCGTTTTATTGGAAAACTTGGTCCTTTTTGGTAATAATTTTTTTATTTGTTGATTCGTAATCATTTTGGTTCCCAATCATTAAACTCATGATAAATTATTATAACCATACTTAGGAGGCCCCATGAAATCAATCGTCATATGTGTTAATCTCGATCAGCAAAGTCTGGATACTCTAAAGACTATTCCAAGCAAGATAGACCTTCAAGATGCTGAAATCCATCTAGTACACGTTTTTGAAATTCATTATGCAAATGCAGAATTTGTCCCAGTCATATACCCCACGGCTGACCAATACCCTGAAATTGAAACAAGCGTATTAAAAATCTTAACAAAATTGGCTGAGGACTTAAAGATCCCTGAAAACCGCGTCGTTAAAAAATGCGTTTTTTCTCACTCAAGAGAAGCAGTATTGAAAGATTATTTAACAGATATTAAGGCCGAAATAGCAGTGGTAGCGACTCGCGGAAAGCACGGCATCGAAGGACTATTTTCCAGTTCGCTGACTGATTTTCTCTGCAAGTATTCGCCTTGTGATGTCTTGGTTTTAAGACCTACAAAAAAATTATGAATAAAACTTAAGGCCGCTTAAATCCCGCAACACTTCTTAAATTTTTTCTGGCTTCCACATGGGCATGGGTCATTACGACCGACTTTCGGAGCTTCTCTAGTGATAGGCCTTAGAAGCGTGTGTTGGTGCCCGTGACTGCAGCTTGGTCCATGGATGTGTTCATGCTGCTCACCCTTTTCAGTTTTCACAGTTTCAACTTCAACCGAGGTCGTATTTTCTTTATGTGAACTCATAATCAACTCCAAATGTTTTCTTATTTTCTATAACAAAATAAGAAAAAACACCAGCAGCTAATGTTCATATTTAGGACCCTCAGCAGAACCTTGTAGTGACAAAAAAGATTCGATATCAATCATATCCCTAGGCCTTAAGTCTTCTAAATCAAGTTTAACCTGCTCACATAATTTTAGGTAATCTCTATAGCCTTCCCAATTTGGCCTTGGTTGATATTTAAAATCAAAACCATAGTTGATTGCTGCATCTTCTGTGACATTTGGCTTCAGGTAAGCATGAACATCTGGCTGAGCAATAAAACCAAAAGCAGTTACTACCGGCCAGGTTAAAGATCCAGTTTGGTACAATTTTTCAATAGACTCAATCCAGAGACCAAATCTTGTTTCCATACTCGCGGTGCCATAAAGTAATTGATAAAGTCCCTTAGCGAAAAGTTCTGCACCTTCTGGAGTTTTAACTCCATCACTCAATGCCTTAACTTCGATGGGAGAAAGAAGGTGGGAGGTGGATTCAATTTTCATTGCTCTCGCTACAATTTCTTCGTAGTTTTGGTCGGCCATCAATTCTCTGAATTGGCCCTTGTTCAATACTTCCTGCCACTTTTCATGTGCAATCCATTTTAAATCGCGTCCCCAAGATTTATAATTTTTGTCGTAAAAACCGGATTTAAACGACTTCATAAATTTATTACGAGATTTAATTCGTAAATCTTTAGCGTCTCTACTTAATCGCTGTATTCCTTCCATGAAACCTCCAATCTTTAACTATTAATATAAGCTCATATAACCCGAAAGATATGCCCGATATTCTTTCACCAATGCCGTTGATCTTTTATTTGACTTATTAATCAAATAACAACTTTTGGCATCAGGAAAATTAGGCGAACGAATTTTTTTACATTTAAAATCGGCATTGCACGTTTTGAAATTACAATCCAATAAAGTTCCACGAAATGGATTATAGGCCTCATCTCTGGTAAGCTTTGCCATGTTCAAATTAGCTTCGCACTCCCCCCTGATGTCGCGTCTAGCACTGATTGGACACAGAAAATCAACAAGGGCCTTTTTGTATTCACTGAGTGAAGAATTGAATTTTAAATTTACTGTTCCAATAAAACTAAATAATGATTTGGCCATTACCCGATTGCATTGTTCGGTTGAATTGTTCAGACAAAAAAACTTATAAAAGGGCAATCCTCCATCTGTGTATTCTCCCCAATAACCAACATAAGGGTGATTATCAGGTTTTAGTCTAATGCATTTTCCATATCGACAGCTCGTTTCATTATTATAGGAAACAGTATTTTTACGGGCCCAATCTCCATTGGGAAAATAGCCTTTGTCTGTTAGATAATATTCTCCATCACTATGAAGTCTTTGAAAGTCAGTTGAAGTCATTGACGCTGAGACGGGAATATCGAGAGTATTAGATAGAAATGGAGCTAAGATAAATCCGGTATTGCAACCGTGCATGACAATATAGGCATCTTCTGCAAAATGTCCTCTTAACTTCTCGATTCCAATAGTTTGTATGGAGAATCGATTATGATTGTTTTCAAGATACAAACCATACTGGGCTGTTCCGTGTGTGAAAAAATCTATCGATGTAATTTTTTTGTATTTTAATAATTCTTTGACGAGAGCTTCACCATTAAAGATAGATTTTTCTTCAGACTGAAGAAAAAACCCCCAGCTTCGAAGTAAATTTTTATTAGTATTAAAAATTTTATTTTCATTTTTAGCGATGAGAATAATCTGCTCTGATGGATATAACTCTGAATATTTAAGTGCTTTGGCATTAGCGACTTCTTGAAATTGAGTATCCTGTTCTTTCCCTTCTCCGGTCACTAGAATTCTTGTCGGCCAGTTATACCTTATCACTTCGTTTTTATAAGTAGTAACAAGGTAGGCATTGGCCGAAGAAATACCAAAAGTGAAACTCAAAAAAATCATTAACCAAGTACTCTTCAACATATTTATTCCCTTATTTAAAGTTTTAGTTTCTAAGAGCCTAGAGGATTTTCCTGCACTATAAAAAATATATAAAAGGAATAGAATGCATAATTTAAAAATCACGATAGCAACCTATCAATAGTAGGCTTCTACCTTGCAAGAAGATCTTGGCACAACCTTTTCATCAAAGGATATCAATGAAAAAGTGCATTTTTTTTATCATAATGATCTCATCTTTCTTAGCGCAAAAAATTTGGGCAAAATCAGAAAACTCTTACAAATCTGGCAAGATCATTGGATATTTAACCAAACCTGCAGAAGAAAAATTTGTCGATCATTTAATAACAAAAATAAAAGTTCCGAGAAGATATGTGGTGGAAGTTTTTGCAAAAGATCTGGAGGCTCCACGAATCATGGTCGAAGATGATGAGGAAAATATTTATGTTTCTATTCCTAATACTGGCGAGATCCTTCTTCTTAAAGATGCAAATCATGATGG
>JAQTTZ010000050.1 GCA_028710485.1 Bacteriovorax sp.
TTGTGATTCGAATTTATTTCCTATCAAGGAGCAAGTTTTAAACAGGCATAAACTCTCCCGTGAGTTTTTGGAATTTTTCCCAGACAAGGAAAAACGAAAAAACTTTGTTCATCAATTGTTTTATGATTATGATTCCATACGCGAACCGAGTTATAGAAAAGCGCTTAAAGAAGACAAACAAAAATATTTTGAATTAATCGCAGTCATTCTAAATAAAATGACTGCTAAACAGAAAAAGCATCTCTCTGAAACTCTAAAGGCCAGGGCCGAAGAAATTGGTAAATCATCGGATAAAAAACCACTAATGTAGAAAATTCAGGTTTTTAAAGCTAATCTCCATTCTAACCGCAGTTAATACTCTCCCATAAAATAAAAGGTCCACCGCAACCAGCTTGCACACTTTCTTTATGGTATTTCCCGCAGCCACCGAATTTATTTTCTGGAATATTATGTTTATTAACAGATTTTGATTTTGCAACGATTCTCTCAAGCAAAGTGAAAACAGGATCAGATAATTCAACATGTCCTCCACTTGGACCAAGATAGATTTCACCTGTCAGTTTTCCATTTTTAATTTCTTCCAGATAAGATGCCCCCGCCGTTAAACTTCCTCCCTTAGGATCTTCCATTCCACCACTGGCCCATCTTGCAAGAAAGCCATCAGAGACCATCCCAATGAGTTCCTCAACTGTTTTATCACCAGGAGTAAAATAAGTATTGGTTTGTCTCGCCATGATAGGTCTTCTCCAGCTTTCTCTTTTTCCATTGGCAGTTCTTGGAACATTTAATCTAAGAGCTGAGGTTAAATCAGTCATGGGTACTGCGAGAATTCCTTTGTCTAAAATTATTTGAGCTCTGGCCAATTGACCTTCGTGATCAAAGAAATAGGAACCATTTGATCCATGAGATAAGTCTTCCATTGAAAACATATTGGGATGATTCACAATACAGGCCTGGTCGTTTCCAACTTTAATTTTTGATTCATGAAGATTTTTAGCAATACTTCTTCCTTTCATCCAAGTGTCACCTTCTTGGGTGTGGCCAAAGGCTTCATGAGCAATAACTCCTGTGACATCTGGGCCTGAAATAATTTGATAACGACCTGGAGCTAATTTTTTTGCGTTTGCAAGCTGTAATGGACGAAGAGCGGCTTCAACAATATCTTCTTCAGAGTGAACGGCCACTTCTAGTCCACCTAAACCTCCGGCCATTGATCTGCCCACTTGACCAGTTTTGGTCATCCCCATTGAATACAATAAAGATATTGGCAAAGTTTGCGACATGTTTTTTGAACGGTCTACAAAGACATTAGTGGTTATTTCTTGTCTTACCATTGATCTGACATCGGCCAGTTCTTGAAAATTTGAATTTGCTTCAACATATTTTTTTGATTTCTCGAGTATTTCATTTCTCGTTTCAGTTGCTAATTTCTTCAAAGTAGCAATTTCAGTTTCAAAAGGATTTCCCTCGCAGAGAGGAGAAAAATGAACTTCAGTTGTGGAATCCATATTTTTTGGGAGCTGCTCAATTATATCGCTTCCAAGTGTTGTTAAATCTTCTTCTTTCCAAGTCGCAGGCCTATAACTTTTACTTTTAACTTTAGGAAATTTTTTATCAAGCTCTGCTCGAAACTCTTGGGCCCGCGAAATAAGATTTTGACGCTCCAGAAGATTGGTTGATTTCTCAAAATTTTCACCATCAACTAGAACTCGCAAAACCATTCCTCTATCCAGGCTTTCTCCTGACTTCTCGTTTGCAGCCGCTACACAAGACAATGATTTAGTTTCTTCAAGCCAGATAAAAGAATACCAATCATCAGTTCGACCACTTTCTAAAATTTCTAATAGCTCAGGCATGAGAGTTCGTATTTCTATTAAATGTGCCGGAAATTCTATTCTTGTTTTTTTGGTCTTTATCATTTTCATTCTCCTACAACCTTTACGCCTGACTTGATTAGCATACAATTAGGGCCCACATAACCTTTTGCCCCTTGATATCCACCGACTTCATTTATTCTGATCTCAGAATTGCCGAATTTAAAATCAGTTAAGTTCTCTTTAATATCTCCAGAAACAACACCACCTTTAATCATGCAATCAAATGTTCCGTTTTTATAAAGCTTGCCCAATTTAATTTCACTACTCCAAGTAAGAGTGTTGGGGTTAATAAGGAGAGAGGAAAACGAAAGGACCTCGAGACATTCAGGGATAGATTTTAATAATTCTTCTTTGGTGCTCATCCCAGGATTCACCAGCATATTTCCGTCAATATAATTTGGCGCTTTATGCAAATACTGGCCAATTCTATTGTGAACAATTTGAGTGGCCACAATATCATCTTTCACAATCACGGCTTTAATTGGTTTCATTCCTTCATCCGTAAATGGTGTAGTAAGTGCCATGACCGGAGTCGTTGGATCTAAGGTAATATTAATTTTATCCGAACCAGCTTTTTTCTCACTTTTTAAAAGGGAATCACCACTGATCATAAAAGGAGTCTTATCGTCTTCTCTTTGTGCATTTAACTGGAAAACGACACTATTTAATATACTGGAAATCGCTTCTCCCTCTATCATGATGGTGCAATGATCAGAGGTCTTTGGACTTTTAGCTTCTGTGATACTCAAAGTTTCTTCTACAGCATCATCAATAAACTTAGACAGATTGGCATCTTCAATACTTAATGCTTTTTTATATTTTAAAACTTCTTGTGTATTTGGAAGTGGAAGTTTCTCAATGGCCATTTCAAAATAAATATCTGATTTTTCTTTTTGGCCACTTAACCCAAGAGATGTCTCAAAATAATTTGATAACAAATTAGTAAAGAGCTCGCCGCTGTTGACATGTACTTTGGTTATTGTTTTTAGTTTATGACTTATTTCATTATACATTTTAGTATGAGCAAAAGTTAAACTCTCGAGAATAACAGGATCGACTGTAACCACTAATTCATAGGTTCCATTTAATTCGCTTGGCAGATCCCACGGTTTATTTCCAACGAGTAGCGAATTATTAAAAGTCTTTTGAACCTGACTTTCTAGATTGTTTAAAGGGTCAATGGAGAATGTTGAGTTCCCCATAACCAAGGGATTGCCATGTCGACTGTAAACATCAATCTGATAGCTGTGATCTAAAACATCACGATTTAAATATTTTTCAAAACCAACTCCCTCTTTACCCAGCATTAAGGTTTGCACTGATTGATAGTGCTTAATGCTAATTTTCCAAGCATAAAATTTTTCTGCGTTTTGTGATTTGATTTTTTCAAGGGCCGAACGCAATTTGGGCAATAAAGGATCATTTGATAGATTCATAAGTCTCACTCGCAATGTTTTAAATTTGATAGATAATGATATGCCTTGGGCCCCAAATTCTCAATGCGAACTTGGTCAAACTATCTTCTTATCGTGGCTTAACGCGGGAGCGAAAGGTTTGCGAGTGCCATAAAAAAGCCTCCAAAAGGAGGCTCAATATTCTACAAATGTATTCTCTTCTCTAATATCTCAAGCGGCGTCAGTGGTATAATAAACTTCAAATCCGGCCCGTGGGCCGAAAGAGTAAGCACAGCTCTCATCCCCATAAATAATTGCTTGCCTTTAATCTTAAGCTCACCCTTAACGTGATTACTCCAGTTATTTAGCTCTTCTTCCGTCACAAACTTTTTTCCGGAGGCAAGTGCATTTGCAATTTCACTTTCAAGATATTCGCGAATCTTTGGAGTTGTCTCCCAAGATTTTGCTTCCAAGTATTCCGCATCAGTAGAAACTTCAAGCGAAAAAAGCACTTCTAATTGCTGAGTTATTTCTGGGAACAAATTAATTTTTTCTCTAAAAATTGTCATGCAATTCATCTTCCATGCATGATCCATTTTATGAAATGGATGATCTGCTGGAATAACTTTTTCCACTTCAGCTAAAACAGTCTCAACAGGAAGCTTGTGAAGATGCTGACCATTGATGAAATTTAATTTAATGATATCGTAAATGGCCGCAGCTTTTGTAAAGCGCTCCAAATTAAACATTGTTCCAAGAGTATGAACATCAAAAACATCTGTCTCGTCCGGATGTGACCAACCAAGAAGACATAGATAATTCAATAAGGCCGCTGGAAGGTAATGCATTTCTTTATAAAGATTTACCGAAGTCGCTCCATGGCGTTTTGATAATTTCTGACGGTCTTCTCCAATCAGAAGTGAGCCATGGGCAAATTCCGGAGGAGTTATGCCGAAGGCTTCATAGATCATTAACTGTCTAAGCGTATTTGGTAAATGTTCTTCAGCACGGATCACATGAGAGATCTTCATAGTGGCATCATCAACCACTACAGCGTAGTTATAAACGGGAATTCCGTTAGCACGCATGATAACGAAGTCGCCTACCATTCCTTCGGGAAAAACAACATGTCCGCGAACATGGTCATTGAAGGCGTAAGATTTTTTTGGAGCTTTGAAACGAATGACTGCTTCTTCCCCTGCAGCTAATCTTGAAGTCACAACACCTTTATCTAAGCTTCTGCATTTTCCATCGTATTGAGGATCACGCTTTTCTGCCAAGGCGATTTCGTTTTTTAATGTTAATTCTGCTTCAGTACAAAAGCAGTGATAAGCATGTCCTGTATCCAGAAGTTTTTCCGCCCATGCCTTATAGATATGACCTCGTTCAGATTGTCTGTAAGGGCCATACTCTCCACCGACATCGGGACCTTCATCATGAGTGATGCCAAGCCATTTGAGGTCTTCGATTTGGGAAACTTCAAATTTTCGCTCAGAGCGCTCGGTATCAGTGTCTTCAATGCGTAGAATATATTTTCCACCCATCGCTTTGGCATAAAGATAATTGTACATGGCCGTTCTCGCACCACCAATATGTAAATAACCTGTAGGAGAAGGGGCAAAGCGCACGCGAACAGTCATAAAAAACTCCAGTAATAAGGAATGGCCATTTTAACAGAAAAAAAATACTTTTACGAAAGAAACTAGCAAAGAAACTAACAAAGAAACTAGTAGACCAGCAGCCGTGGCTCCGTCATTTCTTCAATAGCGTAGCGCAATCCCTCACGCCCAAGGCCTGAATCCTTCACTCCCCCATAAGGCATAGAGTCGACTCTGAAGCCAGGCACGCCATTGATAATCAAGGCCCCCACTTCCAGGTGCTCTTGCGCGTATTTCATCTGAGAAATCTGATTGGTGAATAAACCCGCTTGCAGGCCATAGCGCGAGCGGTTGATAACGCGAATGACTTCATCAAAATATTGAACTTGCTCGATGACAGCGATTGGACCAAAGGCCTCTTCGCATACTATTTTCATGTCTTCTTGAGTGCTGGTGAGAAGAGTTGGTGCAAATAAATTATG
The DNA here is from genome assembly GCA_028710485.1 of Bacteriovorax sp. Taxonomy (GTDB): domain Bacteria; phylum Bdellovibrionota; class Bacteriovoracia; order Bacteriovoracales; family Bacteriovoracaceae; genus Bacteriovorax. The sequence continues at coordinate 5,352 of JAQTTZ010000050.1, forward strand.
ATTGAGATCAATAACATCTCCTCCAAACACAACTTGTGCTCCTTTAATTTTAGCTTCGTTAATCCAGGTTTGCAGGCGCTCCAGGTGAGAGCGGTCAATGATCGGACCTATAGACACCCCCTCTTGAGAAGGAGAACCCATTTTTAATTCGCTCACTGCCGTTTTAAATTTTTCAAGGAACTGATCAAAGATGGAATGATCAACAAAAATTCTCTGGACTGAAATGCAAACTTGTCCTGCATAATTATAAGCACTAAAAGCAATGGCCTTAGCGGCTTCATCAAGATTGGCGGAGCGATCAACTATCACCGATGCGTTCCCCCCCAATTCCAGGACAACTTTTTTCTTTCCAGCTTTTGCTTTTAAACTCCATCCCACATCAGCAGATCCAGTAAAAGATAACATTTTAATTCGGTCATCTTTGAGCATCAACTCAGCCTCTTCATTTCTACAAACCACCACATTTAAAACTCCCGGAGGAAGGCCCACACGTTTGCAAAGAGAAGCAAATGCTAAGGCAGTCAGTGGCGTAAAGGGCGATGGTTTTAGTAGGACCGAGCATCCAGCGGCCAAGGCCGGAGCAATTTTATGAAGGGCCAGGTTAAGTGGAAAATTAAATGGAGAAATAGCGAGTACCGGTCCAATGGGAATGCGTTTAGTTAGTGCTGTTCTGCCCGAACCAATTCCGTAATTCATCGGCACAACTTCGCCGGAAATTCTCATCGCTTCTTCAGCGGCCAATTGCAAAACCATTAAAGATCGCTCAATTTCGGCGCGAGCGTAATCAATTGGCTTTCCCGCTTCAGATATAATCAGATTGAGAAATTTTTCTTTTTCTAATTGAATACCATCTCTAATTTTGAGAAGTAAATCGTGTCTTTCGAGCGCCGAAAATTTAGAATAAGCTTGAAAGCCTTGAACTGAATTTGAAATGGCAAATTGCACTTCACTGGCATCAGCATAAGGAATAGTTGCTATGATATTTTGATCAAATTTATTGGTAACGCTTAAAACATTGGTGGTGGAATGTCCGATCCATTCGTTATTGATAAAACTTCTGGCCTGTAAAACATCGCGATTTAATTCCATTCTTCAATCCATTTGAAAAAGATGATGAGAAGAATAGAGTCTAACCAATATTTTGATTAAATGCCAAAGGGAGAATCTTCTGCTGTGGCCTGAGTTTTGGAGCGTGTTGCAAGACTGCGCGCAAAAACTAAATGTTCACGAAGGAATCTTCGTTCACCAATATGAAATAGTTCAATCGAATGCACATGACATAACTTAATAGGAGCAACAGCATTTTTAAAAACTTTGTATAAATTGCTGCTGATCAGAATTTTTTTGGGGCCATTCTTAAAAAGATAGTCCACCCCTTCCGAACTGCAAACTTCACACATATAGTATTTCCTAATATTAATACCTGACCCATTGTATCGGTTTTAATTGAAAGATTCTTTAGCCTTAATGAATATAAAACCGAAAAGCCCTGAATTCTGGGCCTTTTGACTAATTTTTCTATAAAATCTATTGCCTGGCCCTTTTTCCTCAATCTTGAAAATTGCCCATTCAATGAGACAGCACTCTTTTTCGATAGTCCAACCCTCGCAATTTCCGTATAATTTCAACGAATCTAAATTTATGGGGTATCCGTTGGGCAAAAAAACTTTATGGGCCAGCGTTCTGGCATTATTTATAGTTTTTGCCTTCTTTGAGTTCACCAATGCTGACCTCTTAATTCAAGAACGTCTTTATCTTCGAGCAGAAAAAACCTGGATTCTAAAAGACCCCAAACTTCTTTACCGCGCGATCTTTTATTCAGGCATAAAAATTCCAATATATATTGTTGGTGTCGGCGCTTTAGTCGCATCTCTCATTTCTTGGAAAAAAAAGAAGTGGCACGTCTACCGAAAAGGTTTACTCGTCGTCACCTTAACTTTAATCATCCTTCCCCTTTCTGTGGCGGTCATTGGAAAAAATTTGACCAATGTTCATTGTCCGGATGACCTAAGTGCCTTTGCTGGAAAAATTCCTTACGTAAAACTTTTTGATCAGTACCCTATGAACCCAAACTCTCCCGATGGAAAATTTCCTCAAGGCCACTGCTTTCCTGCAGGGCATGCGACTGGTGGTTTTGCCCTTTTGAGTCTTGTTTGTTTTTTTAAGAAGAGAAGAAATAAAATTCTCGCCTTTTTATTTGCCATGAGTGTGGGATGGACAATGGGAGTTTATCAAATGCTTCGCGGGGCCCATTTTTTAAGTCATCACGTAACAACAATGCTTTTAGCTTTAATATTAGTTTCTACCTTAAACCTTCTTATCAAGGATTTTGATCATGTTAGTTCTCAAAATTAAAAGTAAATTAGCTCCGACTCCGACTAAAACTCCGAAGTACGCTCTCACTGTCAAAGATCAAACAGGTAATGATGTCGTGCTTGGCGATCCACGTGCCACACGAGCTCTTGTCGCCTTAATGAATCAGCATGCAACCATCGGTGGCGCTGCTGCTCACTGGGGAGGCCCTGCTGCCTTTGCTGAGATGGTATCAGCAGTTCACGGAATTATGTTCAAAGATAAAACTAAAAACTGGTATGAAACATATAACTTCGTAAACGATGCCGGTCATGCTGAAAACGGAATCTATGCCCTAAGAGCAAACTACGGATTTGATAACTTAACATTTAAAGACCTGAGAGGATTTCGCTCGATTGAAAGTAAACTCACTGGTCACGGTGAAGCTCACTTAAATCCACAAGGTGTTTTTATTTCTAATGGTCCGTTGGGTTCAGGCTTGCCGCAAGCTCAAGGCCTTGCTATCGCCGATAAAATACTAGGGCGAACTAGAACTACAATTTGTCTTCTCTCAGATGGTGGGGCAATGGAAGGAGAGGCCAAAGAATCATTCGCCGCCATTCCAGGACTTGCTGAAAAAAATAAAATCAATCCATTCGTCTTAATTATTTCAGATAATAATACAAAACTGGGTGGACGTATTGATGACGATTGTTTTTCAATGACTCCCACTTTTAATTCGTTATCAGCTCTTGGCTGGAGTCTTATACGCGAAGAAGAAGGCCATAATCTTCAAAAAGTTTACACTGCGATTGAAAACGCAATTATAGAAGCTGAGAAGTCTGGAAAACCAGTAGCGGTAGTTTTAAAAACCATCAAAGGTTACGGAGTGAAGTCGACCATGGAAAGTGCCAGCGGTGGACACGGTTATCCATTAAGTGCATACGATGACAAATTAGTTGCGTTCGTAAAAGAAATTTACGGAGGCGATGCTCCTGCTGAATTCACTGATTGGGCAGAAGAAATTCTTAAATCAAAACCAGAACCAAAAGCAACTAATCCAAATGCTGCTAAGACTGAAAAAGTCCAGGATGGATTTGCCAGAGCAGTTATCAGAGCGGCTAAAGAAGGTCTTCCGGTTTATTCAATATCATCGGATCTTCAAAGCTCGACTGGGATTAAAGCATTCCATAAAGAATTCCCTACTCATTATATTGACCTCGGAATTGCAGAATCAAATATGATTTCTTCGGCCATCGGTTTATCAAAACAAGGACTGATTCCAATCGTAGACACTTTCGCTCAATTTGGAATCACCAAAGGAAATCTTCCATTCATCATGGCAGGTCTTTCAGAAGGACCAGTGATCGCACTTTTTTCCCACACTGGATTTCAAGATGCAGCGGATGGAGCAAGTCATCAGGCAACAACTTATTTTGCAGCTCTCTCAAGCATTCCACATATCACTGTTGTTAATTGTGCTTGTTCAAGTGAAGCAGAAAGTTTGATGTATGAAGCAATCACTACTTTTGCAAAAGAAAGAGAGGCCGGGATGACTCCAAATTCTGTCGTCTTCTTTTTGGGAAGAGAAAATCATCCAGTGAGCTATGTAGAAGGAATGAAATACGTTTGGAATAAGGCCAATGTGCTAACGACCGGATCAGATGTAACAATCGTTGCGGCCGGGCCAATGGTTGGAAAGGCCCTTGAGGCCAGCAGACTACTTAGTGTTAAAAATATCACGGCAACTGTTATCAATCACTCGTTTGTAAATCACGTAGATCTTGAAACCTTAAAAGCATCACTAGCTGCTACTAAAGGAAAACTGATTACGATTGAAGATCATCAACTGATCGGTGGTATGGGCTCGATGATTGTTCATGCTCTTCACACTCATGGAGTGGACTTCAAGTCTAAAACATTGGGTATTCTTGGTGAATTTGGTCAGTCAGCTTATAAAGCGGATCAACTTTATGCACGTTTTGATTTAAGTGCAGAAGGGATTGTGAAGGCCTTTAATAGTATGAACTAAAGAGTAAAATACGATCTTACAAAAGTTTCTTTTTGAGACGTAAATAGCTTGCCAGTGCAAGGAATGTATTGAATGCGCTCTTTTTCAACACCGATATTTCTGAGATCAGCACCGTTGTCTTGAGAAATATCGGTGATGATAGAGATAAGCTGAATATCCAGCGGATCAAAACCACCTTTTGCGTTGGAAGTTTTTGTATTGATTTGAATTGTATCAAAGCCTTTATCATTAGTGCCCAATGCAACTAAGTAAATTCGGTTGGAAAGGATGGTGGCATTTGAAATAACTTTTTTCTCGAGAACGGTTTGTGGATTAACAATTTCAGTACAAATAGCAGCAAGCGCCGCTGATTTTTCGGTAATGATATCACGAAAATATATTGAATTATCTTGTGAGCTAAATTCCAGATCACCACTTGTTAATATTATCTGTGCTGCGAGATCAGATTTCTCGATCGTTGAACTACTACAGCTCTTCTTTAGCTCAAGATTGAAGGTATAAACAACTTGCTGAGGAGGTGTTGCTTTCAAGGCAGCTTTAATATTTGTCGTTTTACTTATCAGCGAATCACATATTCTTTTAGCTATTATTAATTCAGAGAGTTTAAGGGTATGTTGTTGTGGCTCTTCAAGCCCTGCAATATTGCCAGTGGGAATTATTTTTCCCAACGGCCTTTGTCCACGAAGCTTCCCGCAACTTACTAAACTTACTGAAAGACAAAGAATAATGAAAATTCCTTTCATCGAAATAATCCTTAAAACTGATATACTTTTATACAGTATAGAAATTTAGCCCATTTTTAGTCAATTCAATTAAGTTTTGTAAAAATTACTTGGGAGAAAAGCCTATTTATCTAAAGCAATCCCCTTTTTATCACGAATGTATGTTGGGAGTATCCATGACATACTTGACGAAATTATTCTCCTTATTGGCCCTTATTTTTATAAGCTTGCTTCCCGATCTGGAAGCCGCAGATCTAGAGACCACCTTAAAAAAAAACCTGGCCTATAAATCTTTTTCTGATTCTTTGAATAATAACCAACGGCCCAAATTAATTTTTGAAGACAAGGTGGATGATAAACCATGTGATCATTGTCCCAAGTTTTTAAACCTCGCCCAGGCCGTCAACAAAATCGTCGAAAATGTAAAAGATAGTGATTCAATCACTGAAGCCAACGAACAACTGATTCAAGTTAATAAATTAAAATTTCTCTATTACGTCGTTCGATCAGAAACTGATACGGGAGAAATTAACTGTAAAAAAAGAGGAGAAAAAGAAAATCTTCGCTCTCCTATGCTGGATGGACAATTGAAACCAGTCACCGAAACCATGATGGATATTTCGTCCGTCACCGAGGTTCAATACATCCCTAAGGGCAAAGAAGAAGTTTATTATTATTATCGAGGTGAAGGCGCCAACAGCAATGTCATCATTGAAGTGAAGATGAATAAGGATGGGACGAGCAGAATGCGCTACTTTGATTACCAGGCACGCGATGGCTCTACTCGCAACCTGAATCTTCCGGATTTACCTGTATACCAAGGTGCTCTCGCCAAAGACCAGTCAGAAAACGATGGAAACCATTTAGACGTGGGAATAGATATTAAAACTGGAAAGAATCTACTTCCAAAAGACATTAATTTTGTATCGGCCAAAACGAAATCCAACCTGGCAGAGGACCTCAATATCGTCACTGATCATCAGGTTGGATTCAATCAACAATCAACGACCATTTCTCTTAAAAACGATAATGGCCGTGCGGTTGCCTCTATCTCTGGCACAAATATTACCACTGGAAAAAAATCAGTTGTTGCCACCCTTCCAATGGAAGTAATCCTTGATGCAGATAGCGCCATGAAGCTTAATGGAAAAGTCGTGAATGAATATTCGATCGGTGAAGCTGAGGGCAAGAGTGTGATGGAATCAAAACGCGCACTCACTCTAGCACTGACCGATAAAAATCACGAGTATATTACCGTAAAGGCCGATTCTACCAGTAGCGGTGTTCAAGCAATCGAAGTCTCAAGTAAGCACAAAGTTGGAAAAAGTAGCAGTTTAGGAGCTGGCTACAAGCAATCCAACAACGGAACTAGAAGTTTTAATATTAATAATGTGGCCAAATTTGATAATTACGGAACTCTCACGACCTCGTTTGGAGGAAATAGTAATGGGACTAAATTCGTTGAGACTCAATTAGAAAAAAAGATCAGTGAAAATAGTTCAATGATAGTGAGTGTAAAATCCGACTCTGAAAAAGAGACAGTTTTCATGTACCAACTTAAGACCGTTTTTTAAAAATTAGTTAGAGCTTCTTTCCAAGTCTGTCTCATTGTTTGGAATTTTAATCCGTCGCAGCTGGTAAAACGAATGCGGTCTTTTTCAACACCAAAAAACTTTGTCGCTCCCTGGAATTTTTGAGTAATCACTGAAATACTTTCTGCCCCAGAAGTAGTATAACCACCTTGACCATTACTGAGTTCTTTTCTTATATCATAGCGATCGAAGTTTTCAGCAATGAGAAAATTTACAGTGTATTTAATACTTCCTGACTTAACAGTATTTAAAACGCTGTCAGAAACTAAAAGCGACTGACAAATATCATTCATCGCTCCACTTTGGTCAGTGACGATATCTCTAAAATAATTTTCTCTCGTTGTTGTAGCGGAATATTCTAATGTTGAAGCGTTTGAAATGCTTGCAATAAAAGGCGTATCTAAAGTTGTAGTCCCCTGACAATTAACAAGTGTACCTTGAAATCCAAATCGCTCTTGTCTATCGTATAGGGTTTGAAAAAATTCTCGTTTTTGTTTTAAAGATGCACAAATTCTGCGGCCAATATCTAATTCTGATTTAATAAAAGGACGCTCTTTAGAAAAGGTCATATTACCTATTCGATCATTGCTCTCACCATTTTGAATTTTTTGAGAAAGTTTGCAACTTACTGTAAAAAGCAGACTGATTAAAAGAATGCCAGTTCCTATTAAATTTAGATTTTTTTTCACCATTTCTCCTATCAAAACTCCAAGAATAGAGTTTCGTGACCAATCATTCTATATAATGATTGTCGCTCAGATTTCCAAAAAGAGAAGAGCCAATTAATAAAAATAATTCTTACAGTGAAGATCTCAATCGAACAGAGGGGCCAATTAGGAATTTCAATAATCATAAAATCCTTTTTATGAATAGTTAAGAAGATGAAAATTTTTACCATGTTCTCGTGAATCGAGGAAGGAAAACTAAACGAAAAAATTAAAAATTACCAGGGGCACACTGCAGACAAATCAACTCAAGTTTTCTCCAACGATCAACAACACTTTTTCGGTCATCTATGACAAACAATACTTGATAATTTTGTTCTATCTTGTTTAAATAGATCTCTTCTTTAACATCTGAATCTTCTCTATAGTCCAACACTCCTCTCATATAGAGGTGTTCATACTTCACCATATGCTTCTTTAACCAGCTCTCAGTAGCCGCTCTCCAAGGCTCTCCCCTTCCAGTTACAAAGATAATTTTATAACCTCTGCTGCCCATTGCTTCCATTAATTCAAAACACCAATGATTGAGTTCATCGTCAACCATCAACTCATTAAAGGACTTCCAGTCTTTATTCGAACCTTGAACATGATGAACACGGTGTCCAACATCACAAAGAGTCCCGTCAAGATCAACTAAAATGGCCTTAATTTTATCTGGCATTTTTAAAATCTCCAAAATTTATTAAACTCAGCTCGGTAAAAGAAAATGAGAATTATGCTCATTACCACGTTTAAAACTCCCAGGATTCCAAAAATAATTGAAAGCGAAAGATGTTGCTGGTGAAGAATCATTAATAAAATTGAAACGGAAACCATGGCAAGGGCATTGATAATATTATTGCCGGCAATAATGCGAGAGAGTTCAAGACCAGAAGTAATACGTTGTAATTCTGCAAACTGAGGCACGGTAAATACTCCTCCAAATAAAGACAAAAAGAAAAGATCCAGAATAATTCTGGTACTCATTTTTAATTGAAAAAAATCATGAATATTTACAGTTCCATTCAAAGTGGTGAGAATCCCCATCAATGAACTTTGCTTCTGGATAAGACTTATCACTAAAGCGATATCGAAAATAAAAAAGGACATAGCAATCAGGCTCAGAGGAATAAGTGCTCGGTATACCCGCCCCCTGGTAATTCTCTCCAGCATAAATGGACCTACGCCCATGCCGACCGTAAAAGAAAAAAGCATAATAGTAGCAACTTGTTCATTGCCATGAAAAATATTTTTTGAAAGTAAAGGCAATAAAGACAAAAGCCCTGCACCTAAAAACCAAAACCACGACAGACCAACAACTAAAATACCCACCATGGAATTTTTAAAAACAAGTTTTAAAATATCGCGAGATGAATTGCAAAAATTCCAATCAACAGCAGTTGACTCAGTCGCCACTTCTGCGTGAGTTTGAGGCTTAAGACGACTGGCCGCGATTAAGCCTAAAGTCGCAAAAAGCATTAAAAGAAATTTCAGTCCCCAAAGATTATTTTGATTTGAAACTGCTAATCCGCCGAGAATTGTTCCCAACAAAATAGCAATAAAGGTTCCAGAGCTTATTAGAGCATTGGAGAAAACTAAATGCTCTTTTTTTGAATAATTGGGGATGAGTGAGTATTTAAGTGGCCCAAAGAAAGTTGAATGCATTCCAAAAAGAAATAAGACAAATAATAATAAAGGATAATTTTTTAAATAGAGCCCCCAAATGGCCAGCATGCAAACAAGAATTTCAAATTTCTTAATAATTTTGACTAACATCGTTTTTTCAAAGCGATCAGCTATTTGCCCAGAAGTCGCAGAGAGAAAGAAAAACGGCAGAATAAACACGCCACCAGATAAAGCAACGAGAGCTGACGAGTTGATTCCAAATAAACTTACCCCTTGATAGGTAATGATTAGGACCAGAGCGTTTTTAAAAATATTGTCATTAAGGGCACCGAAAAATTGTGTCCAAAACAGCGCCCAGAGATCAGAGGGAATTTTTTTCATAAAAATAAATTAACAATATTTGATGAAAAATGATATTGATAATATATGAAACTTTACCACTATGTTCATTGTCCATTTTGTATCCGCGTCCGCATGGGTTTGGGCCTGCTCAGTATCAGCTATGAATCGGTGGTTCTGCCCTACAATGACGAGTTAACTCCAGTCCAATTAACGGGTGTTAAGATGCTCCCCATTCTGGAAATTTCAAAAGGTAATGCTATAAACGAAAGTTTAAATATTCTTAAAAAATTTGATGCAACTAATCTTCTCGCTTGGCAAGCCTACGATAAACTTTTTAATGAAGTAGAAACACTAGTCTCAAAAATGGGAAGCCCCGTTCATTCTCTCTGCATGCCCTATTGGATATGGACGCCGGAATTTAATCCAGAGTCGAGAAAATATTTCCAAATAAAAAAAGAAGCTAAACGAGGCCCTTTTACAAACCTGATTAAAAACAAAGAAATTTCTATAAAAAATCTCAACGATATTTTATCCAACGAGCTTGAAGAACACCTCTCTCCCTTTTATAAAAGTTCAACTCTGACCATTATTGATATTATGATCGCCTCACATTTATGGGGGATGTATATTTTTCCAGAATTTCAATTCACTTTGAAAATGCATCAGTATTTACAGTCAGTAAAAGACCTTACTCATTTTGATTATCATCAGGATTTTTGGAAGTAATTAATCGTTTTTAGAAAGTCTCATTAGATGATTTTTAACCAGCATTGCGGCTTCTGCAAAATCAAATGGCTTGAAGATTATCGCTCGAGGTTTATAGCGATTTAAATCCTCTCTCGGATAATCGTGATAGCCGGTGATGAAAAAAAATGGAGTCAGATCTGAGCGCTCATGAAGCAAACTAATGAACTCAAGTCCGGTCATATTGGGCATGGAAATATCAGTAACTATAAAATCAACTTTATTACTCGCCAAGAAACTCAGCGCCTTCTGGCCATCATTTGCAGTGAAAACCTGGCAAGATAAATCCTCTAAACTTTCCTTAAAAAGTTCAAGAACATCCGTCTCGTCATCGACGATTAGAACTGATTTCGAGGCCTTAACTTTCAACCGCATGAAATTATTGTAAACAGTAATCTTAATTTACACAAGGGCAATCAGTATTTGGTTGACTGCTCAAACTTTTATAGTAAAACTGAAACAAATATCCCTTCTTCAAGACAGGCCTGACTTTATGCTTAAATTTACTCTTATTTTAGCGATTCTTTTTTCTCTTCAAACATCATTTGCCTTGTCACAAACCCCATTGCCAAAAAACCCTGAGAGCAGCGAGCTTTCTCCTCGATTTGCGATTCACCTTCTAGATTACCTGGCTCACGATTATGCTGGAGCAGTGATTCATGGAAAAGTGGCTTCAGTAACTGAGTACGCCGAACAAAAAGAATTTGTAACAAAAATTTTTGAACTCGCGGGAACTTTGCCAGAAATAAAAGATGATAAAAAAACTTATGATAAAATTGTAAAACTTAAATCAATGATTGAATCAAAGGCCGAGGCCATTGATGTTGCTCTTCAATCTCGCGATATCCAAAAAGATTTAATAAGCATAACTAAAATCAAGCTAGCACCAACTAACCAACCTTCACTTACTAATGGAAAATTATTATATGAACAGAGCTGTGTGACCTGTCACGGACAAAATGGTTTAGGCGATGGTCCAAATGCTACAGGCCTGGAACCAGCACCTGCTAACTTTCATAATAGCGAACGCATGAGCGCCATCTCTGCATTCCACGTTTATAATACTATTCGCTTGGGAGTTCCTGGAACCGGAATGATTGCTTGGAGTAATTTCAGCGATAAAGAAGTTTGGGATCTTTCATTTTATGTTATGTCACTAAGACATGCTGAATTGGCCAAGTCCCAGGCAAGTACCAATATTATCAGCACAGACAGCATCACACTTGAAGAAGCTGCAACACTTTCTGATACCGAGTTAAAAGAAAAATTTAATGAAAAAGATGAGAATAAGAAAAATCTTGCTTTAGCACTTTTAAGAAATAAAAACGATAACACTTCGGGCGGCCAATTTGTAGGAAAAGCGAAGTCGTATTTAAGTCAGGCATTGAGCGCTTATAAAAGTAATTCCAAAAATTCTAAACAAGATGCAAAACGTCTTGCCCTTCAAGCCTACCTTGAAGGAATTGAGCCTATTGAACCAATGATTAAGGCCAACAACCCTCTTCTGGTTGCAAAAATTGAAACTCAAATGGGAAAGATTAGACAAATTATTTCTGATCCAAAGGGATCAGTTAATCAATTGTCTGCGCAAATTATTGCGACTCAAGATATTTTCTCTGAAGTGGAAGAAACAATTCAAGCAAAAGAATTAAGTTTTGGAGTGGCCTTCTCAGGAGCATTCGCCATTATTTTGCGCGAAGGCTTTGAAGCAGTTCTCATTATCTTAACTCTTCTCAGTGTCATCAAGGCCTTTGGAAGTAGAAAAGCGGCATTATGGGTACACGCTGGTTGGGGATCTGCTCTCTTTTTAGGTTTCGTTGCTTGGTTTCTATCAGGCACTCTAATGAAAATGAGTGGAGCTAGCCGAGAAGTTTTAGAAGCTGTGACTTCAGCTGTGGCAGTTGTGATACTCTTGTATTTTGGTTTTTGGCTACATCGCCAGACCGAAATATCTCGTTGGAAAAAATTTATTCATGAAAAAGTTCAAGGGGCAATGGATAATAAAAACCTTTTTGGATTATTTTCGATAGCATTCATCTCTGTTTTCCGCGAAGCCTTTGAAACTGTTCTCTTTATCCGTGCTCTCTGGTTTCAAACCAATACAGATGGAAAAAATGCTATCGCCGTGGGACTCATTGCGGCCCTTGTCCTGATTTTTTCTTTTTCATTCATCGCTCTCCGTTACTCAAAGAAATTACCGGTGCGAGAACTCTTTAAAGTGTCTTCAATCATGACCAGCATCCTGGCCTTTATTCTCGCTGGAAAAGCTGTTCACTCAATGCAAGAAGCTGGCATTTTAAATATAACGACTCTTCCTTGGAATATTCGTTTTGATACGATTGGGCTTTTCCCAACATGGCAGACGATTAGTGCGCAAGTTTTAACTTTCGTCCTTGCAATGGTATTAATTAATATCAATACAACAAAAGCAGCAGTGGTTAACAACAGAGTTTAGTTCTTAAAGAACGATTGAAAAAGTTCCAAACACGAATTCTTGACCCTGATCGCGGCTAATTTTACCAAATCAATTTTAGTCAAGGGGTAATCATAGTTACGGTCTGCAATTGAATGGACTAAGTTTTTGACAGCACTTTTAACAACGATGTCTTTAAACATTTCGGTCTCACCGATACTTTCTGGAAGTTGTTTCAATAGAAGTGAGCCGCGAGCAAAAGCTCCTAGTTTATCTGAAACAAAATAATTTTTTTGCACACACCATCCAACCCAATCTTCTGCCTGTTTTCCTGGATTTTTCTTTAATTCAGCTTCAATGTCCTTCATCAAAGTAGCACGAAGAGTAGCATCTTCCGAATTCATAGAGACCATAAGGCCATTCGTAATAGTGGCCGGTGATTTTAAGTAAGCACCTGCACCAACCAAAAGAAATGCCCGTTGATCTTCTTTGCTTAGAGTTGATGATAATCCAAAATCGTATAAAAGAACTTTGATCTTTTTGTCTTCTTCGATCATGACAACTCGAAAATTTCCTTGGTGTAGATCGGCATTTAAATAACCACTTTGAAAGAGTGCTTCTTCAAACCACATACGAAGCATTTCTTCGGCCACAACTTTTTTAGCTCCCACGTCAGTAAGTTCAGAAAATTTAGCTCCCCCCGTGACAAATTCTTGCATGTGAAGATTTGATTTTCCGTTTGGAGGAAGATAAACTTCTGGAACTTTCATTTCGAGCATATGATAGTTGGGATTTGCACTAACTTTCACTGAACGTGTATAGACGTCAAAAGCTTTCTTTTGACGTTCAACCGCTACACTTAAATCCACTTCATCATCTAGGAATTTTTCAACACTATCAATAAGAGTGCCCATCATTTTAAGATCTTTAACACCTTGTTCTAATAATATTTTTTCGTTATCTGGAACAAAATGTCTTAGAATGGCTATATCTTCTTTACAGCGTTCGCCAACTCCAGGCTTTAAAAATCGCATGGCCACGACCTTCTCTATATCGTCATAAACCATGGTGGCCTTATTTACTTGGGCAATCGTTCCTGTTCCCAATGGTTTTTCAACTATTGATTTAATTTCAAAACCACCCAGATCAGAACTCACTACATCGCGCACCAAATGAATCGGAACCTGCTTTCCATTTGATTCCAGGACTCCCATTAGTTTTGAAAAATTTTCACCTACGCCTTTTTCTTTTCCAATCTGTTGTAAAACTTTCCCAAGACCTGGACCGGTATTTTGAAATACCGTATTCATCACAGTCTCTTCAGTCATCTTGGGACCGGCAGTCACCAGTTCGGACATGATAGTCTTAATAACATTGCTAGGAAGTTTATTAAAATAATAGTCCATGAATTTCACGACTAATTTAATTTGAGTATTCTTCATATCGACCTGACCGGATTTAGCGATCTCTGATCCTATGTTGCGAATGGCTAGCTCGTGCCTTTTAAGTTTCCCTTCCACCATTGCGACAACTTGCAAGATCTTCTCATCATGAGTCACATTAAACTCAACAAGGCCCTCTAGTTCTGTAAACGATGGATAAAGATCAAATTCTGCACCTAAAATTTTTGCTGCAATCTTGTCATACTTAGCCCCCAGCGCTGCCTTTTTTTCCATTCCTAAGTTTTTATAAAATGGTGACACCATGCTTAGACCTTGAATCAAGTCCACTTTAATTTTAGGATTAGGAAGATTTTCAACTTCAGCATTTAGAAAATTTAATTCGTCTTTGAGAGTCCAGATCGGCGCACTTTTGATGGCAGTAAATGTTTTATCACCTTTTTTCTCTGTCCGAATATTTTCTAAAAGCACCGGATAAATTTTATTAAAATAATTAGAGGCATCGTTATAGATTTTAATCTTATAACTATCATCACTATTGGTTGCCTCAATTAAATATTTTAAAAGATTTTCTTGAACTGTTTTAATTTCAGCTTTTCGATCAACACTTAATTTAGATTCTAAATGCGTTTTGAATTCCGCAATTAAGGGGTCGATTTCTGAACTGGCAACAGCTCTTGAACTGTCAAAATACTCCGTTGGAGTAGATCCAACTGGATTTTGAACGGTTGAACATGAAGTCGCTAAAAGTGTGATTGCAGCGACTAAGAGAATAATACGATTGAGTTTATTTTTCATGAGAAACCTATCGGATCAATTTTTTCTCACATTAAAAAGAAGTGGAAAATCTTGTGCGGTAACAACAATCTCACCTAAGCTCAATTTTTCGGTCGGGCTTAATGTAATTTCAAGATGATAATTACCTGGAGCCAAATCAATATCAATTAGTCTTATTTCATTAGGTAAAGTTGACCAATATCGTGTGTCTGCTTTTTCTGATTCTTCAATTAATTTGGCGGCACCGATGTATTGAATAAGAGCTGCGTTTTTGGCCAGAAAGTTGTTGTCCCCCTTCTTTCCTCCACCAAAGGCCTTATAAGTCGCAAAGGAAGCCGCAATTGCGGTGGCATGCTTTGTAACTAATCTGACTCCTACTCTGGTATAAATCCAGGAAGACCCTTCAAACACTGCTTCTTCTGCAATGTCGCCTAAGGGGTTTATAAGGGGAATTTCCTTAGTTAAAACTTCTTTATTATCAAAATCTCGGACTACCAGCGTTTGCTTTTTAGGAGGACTATTATTGATAATTTTAGGCAACTCAAATCCCACCCCAATGGTATTCAGCGCGGTACTGGCCACTGCAATTCCTAAAAAAGCTCCACCGGGATTATAGGAATTGGCACTGGGAAGTAAGCCTAAAACATCCGCTGCAAAAAGAGCGACGATTGGCTCTTTCGCTAAAAAATCTAAGCTGTAAAAACTTTTATCTGCCACCTTTTCTGCGATAATTCCTTTTTCAATGACTAAAGTGACTGGTGTTTTTATACCAATCAATTTTTTCTTTGAGACTTTAGTAAGCCTTGTAATATTTTGAGCTAGATACTCTTGAATATTTTTTTGTAGATCTGATTCCATAATATATTTTTTCTTCACTTCAGCCGTTGATAGACTTGCTAGTTTATCAAAATCTTTTTTGAATTCTTGATAATGAAGATTAAATGCAGGATAAGTATTATAGTTTTTAAAGAGCACGTCACTGGCATCTTTATAAAGTTGCAGGGCAATCTGCTTGTCTTCGCGTGTCCCAACCATTTCGTGAATTTTAGCTCCATAAATTTTTAAAAGCAGGTCGTTTTTATAAATACTCTTCCCAAGGCGATCTTCCTTGATAGAACTTAAAAAACTATCCCACGCGAGCACTTCGGCACGGGCCTTAAAAAGATCGTCGCGCTTGCCAGTTTTTTGAAAATTTAAAATAGCATTGAGCGAGAGATAGAAATGAAGCATTGAACGTTCATAAATCTCTCCGTAAAAAATATCAAAATTATCATTCAGAAAAGTTTTCTCTGCTTTCTTTGAAGCACTAATTGTATAGAGCTGGGCCGAAAGAGAACGGGCCTGATCAAGGGCCAGAGATGATTTTTCAAACTCTCCTTTAGCATGAAGGAGCATACCTGTTTCCATCAGGGCCAGGAGCTTTTCGTCTTTGTCTTGATAGAATTTAGATTTTTCAATAAACTGCAGGCCTAGGTCATAGGCACCAGTCATATAAAAAGTTCGAAGCTCCCGTCTTTCATCTCGCCCGCCACTAGAGCAGGCGGACAAGAGAATTAAGAGGAAGACCGAGAGGAAATATAAGTTAAATTGATTTCTCACCAATATTTACCAGCCCATTTTCTTTTGTTCTGAGTATTTTGAAAGTTTAGTTCGAGTTCTGAAGATTTCAAGTCCACTTTGGATATCGGTGATGCGAAGATTAACTGAGTATTGCTTAATCGTTCTTCCATCGCGAGTTTCTGGCTTCATATATACGTTACCAAAAATCATTAAATCGGCTCCAGTCTGCTTTCCTACTTTCTTTGCCGTTTTTGGATCGACCATACCATCGTTTTGGTAAGTGATTTCTTTTAAAAGTGCCTGACGGGCCTCTGCATCTACTAAAACAAAATCACCTTGTTTTGAAATTTCATTTAAAAGTTCATCGTTAATATCATTGATTGGGAAATAAGCTTCTGCTGTTAAGTTCTGGACTTCACCGACGAACATCTTTAATTGCTTTCCGTGCTCCATCGTATATCGCTTAAGACCTTTGTGCTCCCCCATCTCTTTCATGGCCTCAAGGATCACTTTTTCCGTATCGGCCTGTACCCACTGATCAGTGATTGTTAAGGCCTTCTCATCTGAAGTTTTGTTGTCTAATCTTTCAGCCTTGAAAGAACTGCAACTCGCCAAACTAAATAAACTTGCAAGTACCACTGCTGTCTTCATAATATTCATTACTATCTCCCTTAAATAATTCATTGATTTAAATTCTAACTACAGAACACCTTGACGAGCTTTAATGAAATTCTCAGAAACATTTTGCAGTGCCTTTTTAACATTTTCTTTTGCTTCCGGATCTTCCACTTTTTTAACAACAAAATTTGCAGCTTCATCAACTGATTTTCTTAAACGGTCGGCTTCCATGCGGATAAGAACAGCGCATGTGAAAGCTTTAAAATCTTCTTTTGCCCCAAGGCTTTTTTTGTATTCTCTCTGCTCCCAGTAAGTTTTGACTACTGATGCCCCGTGGATCATCGATTGCACTTTTTCGGCTAAAGTATTTTCCATATATTCTTTAAGCGGAGATAGCTTTGGACCATTTAAATCAATCGAAGCATTCCCTTCCTGAGACGTTCCTAATGTTTTTTCGATGAAAGTTGTGATCTCGCTGGCAATATCTACGCGGGCATTGGCCTTGGCTATATCACAAGCTACACTGCGAGCGACCTTTGGTTCTGTCTCAAACGAAAAAAATCTATTTTTATCAATGTCCTTTTCATTTTGCTTGGCCCAAACTTCAGCGTCTTCAATCCACCCTGGACGGAAATTAGAACTAGCATCACGAACTTCGTACTCTCTTTTAATCTCTGTGTGTTTTACTTCTTCTAAGGGACGTTCAACCACTTCCACTTTTTTGGGTGTACTCGAACAGGCCACTAGACTTAAGAGAAAGAAACTAGCCAGAATTTTTTTCATAAAAACATCTCCCGTTTTAAATTCATAAAATTAATCTTCAAACTTCATATTAGAAAGTTGGTCTAAATTATCCTGTAGAGTTTCTTTTATTTCTGGAATGGCCTTCTCTATTGCCTGGTCACTATTTCTTGCCACTTGCTCACTCAAGGCACTCATCTTACCCATCACCTGTGATTTTGAATTGAGTAATTCAAGTCGAAATTGTACATTAAGTTTTTTAAATCCTTCCACTTTCAAATACTGCTCCTCCGTTACTATCTCTGAGCGCAAAGTGTATTTGGGAGCTAATTTGCCAGAAACGATCACTACTTTTAAGGGTGAGAGCAAATCAACCAACAGATGATTTAGTTTAGCTGGAAGTTTTTTACCAGTCGCCACTAGCGCCATTTTCACTGGTTTTAGTTGAAAGATTTTAGCTTGGAGATTTTCTTTTTTAACTTTAATTTTTAGCGGTATGGTCGACACCAGAGTATAGCGGTCATTCAACGCTTCTATCAAAATTAAATTTTTCATCATTTTGGGATAAGCAAAACGCGAGTTTAATTCCAAGAGTTGAAAGTCCTCAGTATCTAATTCTTCAATTTTTTCTTTTAATGACGTTGCCGTTTTAGCACGATCAAGGGTCAACAACACATAAGTGTGATCACCCGCTTGTTCTTGTTTTCTAATTTCTAGGCCACTGATCATTTCACTGGTTTCTTCACTAATTGTCTTATTAGTCCATTCATCAAAACTACCCGTACTGGCATTTGCCCCTAACTGATTGGATTTTTCTTCTGATGAAGAGGAGACTTGAGTTTTAGACTTGATTTTATTTTGAAAAAATTTTGCTACTTCCGAGCGAGCATCACTAAGTGCCTCTGGAAGAGTCGCTCCAACGCCAACGGCACACAAATACTCTTTGTCACATCCAGGGTTGACCTTCACATAATCTGAAAACCAATCAGGTGCAGCGGCCTTGGCCGAAAGGCATGCGAACATGGGTAATACGAGTAAAAATTTCATATTCAGAAATGCTAGCTGAAAGTGAGTCATCACACAATAATGGATTCTCTCTGCCGGCGGCCTATTTTCCTATGTAAACATTACTGAGTAATGAGTTGATGCTGGAGTGAATCACTCGGAGATTGTAACAGAGAAGCAACAACACTGCGATCAAAGAGGATTCCGATGAAAAAAATGTTAACAACGGCCTTAATTCTGGCGGCAACGACGACATCTGCAGTTAATGCTTCAGACATTATGCTTTCCAAAAGCATTAAATCAACTCTACGTTCTAAAATTGAAAGAGATCTTGGCCTTATTGATAGTTTTAAATTTAAAACGGCGGCTTCGGCCCGGACACTAAAAGTTATGGAGATGAGTGCTCTAAGCGGCCATGGGGCATCTGAATGGTTGAACAAGAGAGTTCATTATGTCGTGTCAGAAAATGCACTTTCTGTTTTTAACTTGCTAGTGAAGCGAATCATTTTTGTTGATCAAAAAGATGTAGATTTCCCTAATAACCAAATCATTCCCTATTCGATGAACAAGGACATTCAAAAAAATTTTATTGAACCTAATCCTGGCTTTAGCGCTGAAGGCTCATTCACTGTGATGAGTAATATTGGTTCGGCACTTTATTTTGGTGGAAAAAATGGAAGACAAGTTTTTGGAATGAAAATTTCACGCGGTTTATTAAGAAAAGCTGAGAAAGTTGCAATCACCTCTCCACGTGCAGGGATCATTCAAGTTGGTGAAGGCTTATTTGCCCCAGAACTTACGGTTAATAAAGACAATCAAGATGCCCTAGCAAATAGTATATTTAGATTGGGGACCTTCTTCCACGAGGCTCGACATAGTGATGGAAATGGAGTGAGTCTAAGCTTCATGCATACTAATTGTCCCGCACGACATGATTATGCAGGTCAGCCAGCATGTGATGAAAACTTAAATGGTCCATATACAGTCGGAGCTTTGATGATGGCGGAAATGTCAAAGACCTGCGAAGAAAGCTGTTCTGAGAAAGATAAAGAGATATTGAAACTTCTCATCTTAGATAGTGCGAGCAGAATTTTAACGACCACACATAAAGGTGAAGTTTCAAAAAATTGGGATGCTACTCCTGAGAGTTTATAAGACCGATTCTTAATAGGCTGATCTTTTTACTGTGATTGCACGGCGATTATGTCCGGTTAATTGCACAGCGATTATGTCCTATCGTAATTTTTGTTTAAAGACTTTAAGACTACCGCCCATCCGGGTTGGTGAACGCCCAAACCTCCGCATCCTGCTT
>JAQTTZ010000051.1 GCA_028710485.1 Bacteriovorax sp.
ATGAAGTTTTAAATGCCATCAAGGTTATGATGGAACCACTCGGTCTGGGAATGGGCCCACGCCAAATGACACTTTCAACCGAAGGTTATTTGCCTGGAATAAAAAAACTTAATGATTTTCCCAAAATTAATATCGCACTTTCTCTGCATTCACCTTTTAATGATATTAGAAAAGAATTGATTCCTATCAATCAACACTTTCCGCTTGAAGATATTTTTGAAGCTCTTGATGGACTTGATTTGATGAAGAGGCAATTCATCGTTTACGAATACCTTTTGATCGATGGTCTGAATGACCGTTTAGAAGACGCTGACAAGCTCGAAGAACTTCTTCACAATAGAAAGGCAGCTATCAACATCATTCCATTCAATCCCTTCCCGGGTAGCAAATACAAGCGCCCATCAGAAGAGAAGGTTGAACTCTTCAAAGAAATGCTGGTGGAAAGAAAACTTAGAACGATGATCAGGACGACGAAGGGAAGTGATATTCTCGCAGCATGCGGTCAACTAAAGTCCTAAAATTAGAATGGTCTTTCATTTTTACAGTCTACCTTTAATGGAATCAGAAAATAGTTCATAATCTCATCTATGAAATCAACACTTTTATTCTTTTCACTTTTTTCTTTTCTTGCAACAGCTTCCGAAGGAGATAGAGTCACTCTATGTGAATCTCCAGAGAGTTTAAGGCCTATAGAAGCAATTAAAGCTTTAAAAGTTAAAATGTCGAAAATTGATAATAGCTCGCCTGAGTCAAAGAATTTAACAGTACTGCTTTACTCGAAAAATCGACAACAAAAGGCAACTGATATTTATTCAGATATTAAATCTAGAGCACTTAAGCTTTTGCTTGCTCACGCGAGTGTTGAGAATAAAGATTTGGTTGCTAGTATAGAAAAAAGGCTGGCCAGTAGCCAGCTCATCTTGGATCCAATTTTTGCATATCCCAACGATCATCTTGGCACAATGCCAGATTCAAATATTCAAATTGGTGGGTGGATAGAATTAGTTGATAACTATCCTGAAGCTTTGTCTCTGCTCTTAGCTCACGAAGTAGGGCATGTCATTGGACCAACTCATAGTTTTCTAGCAAATTTAGCTGCAAAGAAAACTAAACCAGAAATTATTCCTTACGATAAACATTATCCACTTGATGAGTACATGCAAGAAACAATCTTAAAAGTAAGAGGTCATGATTTTACTTGCCTTCAAGACAGGGCAGATGAATTAATGCGAGGTCATCCGGCCTTTCGACATAATGGCGAAGTGCTAGGCCAAGCGATTGTCGATTTACAAACTAAAAATGCCAATATTAGCCTGGATGAGTACCCTATCGCACGAACCCATTGTATGCCTTTTCAAAGAGAAGAGGCCTTTGCTGATATTGTTGCACGCGAGATATTAAAAGATGAGGATTTAACCTTAAAAAAATCAATCAATTCTTTTGCTTTTTTCTGTGAAAATGCTGAAGTAGAAAAAAAACTAGGTCATCGCGAACCAGATCCTCATCCAGAGATGACATATCGAATAGAGAATTTACTTACTCTGTAATAAATTAAAATTTGATAGGATTTAAATAAAGAAGTCTAATTTGTTGAGAAAAAAATGAGCAAATTTACACCTGCAGAATCTCTCGATTGGTCTCCTTTTAAAATTGGAACTTCTTTAAAGCCAAGGCCTTTGAATTCGATCGAAGGGATCGTAGATCGTATTAGAATAGCGGCCTTTGCTGAGAGGCAAGCCTATTATGCTTTTTTAGAAGCGGCAAGAATTTTTGCAGATGAAGTGCCTGAAGATTTAGTTAAGGCCTGGAAGCGAATTGCGATGGAAGAAGCTAAACATGAATCATGGCTTTTAAAAAGGCTTGTGGAAATTAATCAAAATGTCGCAGAATTGCCAGTAGGCCTAGGTTTGTATAATTCCTTTGGTAAATGTGAGACTGCCAGAGAATTTACTTTTTATATTTCAGACTCAGAAGAAAAAGGGCGTCTTGCTGGTTTAAAATTTGTTGAGGCCTTAAAGACTCGTGATCCTAAGAGTGCAAAGATCTTTTCAGATATTGCTTTTGAGGAGCTGGATCATATTTCACTAGCATCAAAATATTTTTAACAGTTGGGTGCTAGAAAGCTTATTTTTTAAGTAGTTTGAAAGCGTGGTTCCATTCATTGTGAAGGAATCCGGGAATGCACCAGAGCATACAAAGAGGCTCAATCGCACGAGCGGCTTCAACTCCTCCCATGTCTTCAATCTCCCATCCAAATTGATTTAAAATCTCTCTTACGACATTTTTTGAATCTTCATTTTTGCCACAGATAAACATAGTGGGCTTACCCTGAGAGAACTTCGGGTTCACCATTAGTGCATTTCCAACACTATTAAATGCCTTCACAAAATTGGCCTCAGGTGCTTCTTGCTGAGAGCGCTCCATTAGAGATCCATTGATGTCAGTAAAAAATTTGATTACACCATTGACTGGTGGTGCTTCGTCGATAGGGTTTGTGACATCAATAACTGTTTTTCCTTTAAAATTTTCTAGTCCGCAAAGTTTAATTGCAGATAGGGCCGCAGTTCCCTTAACCGCAAGAACCACTATGTTTCCATACTTGGCAGCTTCTTCAAAAGTTCCAATCCGGGCTTTTTCACCAGACTTTTTTTTCCATTCACTTAATTTTTGGGGATCTCTGGATCCTCTCATTACATGATAACCATGTTGTAGGAATCCATTGGAAAGTGCTGTGCCTACATCTCCAGATCCTATTACCGCTATATTCATTTTTGGCATACGACAGCTCCTTGAATGTTTATCTTCAAAACGTAATGAGAATAAAAGTTATTGATTCGTTTATCCAAGATATTTATTGAATGTGATTTATAGCAATTAATTAATTAATGAATTTTAGATCTGTAATCCACAGAGCTTGTTTGCCGGGACGGCAACATCAATTTTTGTTGGGGGGGCAAGTTTAAGATTATTCATAATTTCTGTAAATTCAGCTAATGTGCGATTATTTCCAATTCGAGGATTGAATTTTTTCTCAAGCTCAACAGTGGTGTATGTAAAACCTTTGTAGTCATGGGCGGGATAAACTTTTGTTTCAGGTGGGAGAGTAAAAATTTTTTTAGTAATACTATCATACATCTTTTGAGCGTCGCCTTCTTGGAAATCGGTGCGTCCTGTTCCGCGAATAAGAAGTACATCTCCAGTAAAAACTATTCCATCGGTTGTAAAACTCATACAGCTATTAGTGTGGCCGGGAGTCTTTAGTGCTTTTAAAGAATATTTTCCAAAATTTATTTCATCTCCCTCTTTTAGAGAAATATCTGCACATGACACTAATGCCTCTGAGCTGATGGCGGTTTTTGCGCCAGTTCTTTTTCTCAATTCACCAGATCCAGTAATATGATCAGCATGCACATGAGTGTCGATAATATATTTTAATATAAGACCCATTTCTGATATCAGTTTTAAATCGCGATCAACATTCTCAAGGACTGTATCAATCAAAACAGCTTCATTAGTAAATTCATCGGCCAGAAGATAAGTAAAGGTTGAAGTTTCCGAATCAATTAATTGATAAAAAATCATATTACGTCCTAAGTTCCAAGATTTATTTTAATAAAATTCTATCTTAGGCTCAATAAGAAAAGAAGCTTTGAATTGACCCTTACGGGCTTTAGTAGTAAATTTTTTTATCTACTTAAGTATTCTAGGTGTCAATTATGATTCGATTCACTGTTTTGTTCTTCATATGTTTTGGCCAGATTTCATGGGCCGGCATAAATCCACTAACTCTTTCTGTGACTGCAAGCAAAGGAAAAGAAGAACCTCAAATCGTGGCTTCTGAGTCAATTAGTAATGAACTAAAAGAAAAATTAAAAAGTCCTCAGGAAACGATGCGCACTTTTATAGAGGCAATGGATAGGGTAAAGAGCGGATCAGCGAATGCTTTTAGTGAAGCAATTCTGACTCTAGATCTCTCACAGATAGACCCTGGTGCTAGACAAGTTACAGGTAAAATTACAGCTGAACGTTTAATCAATACTCTCGATCGTATCGCTAAAATAAACGTCGCACATATTTCAAATTATGAGAATGGCCCAAAATGGTTTTTTAGAAAACAAACAGTGACAATTGGAGACAATGTTTACGATGTGGAAATCGCAATCGCTAAGACCCCAGAAGGTCTTTGGAAATTTTCACCGGAAACAGTGGCTTCAATTGAAAATTTTTATTCAGCAGTGTCCCATTTAAAAGTGGTTGAAGGCGTAACGGAATACCGCAATTGGCGTTCGCGTGTTAAGGAGCATATGCCAGCATGGACTTCAGATGAGTTTTTAATATTCAAAAAAGGTCAATGGATTGGACTTGTTGCCTTAGTGTTTGTATCTTTTGCTGCTTTTGCCATCATTCGTTTTCTGGCCACATTTTATTTGCGCTATAAAGTTAATCACAAGTCGCTGGACTTCGAAGAAGCTAATCAGTTTAAATCCACTATGCCTTTTGGCTGCCTGGCCTTTTCTATCACTTGTTTAATTGGAATACGCTTTTTAGAATTTGATGTAGGTATTCTTGAAATATTTATTCGCGCTTCTTATATTATGACTGCCGTCTTTTCAGTGTGGTCCGCGCTTAAAACGGTAGACTATATAAGTTTACACTTCGAAAAGATTGCAGCTTCTACTCCAAATAAGTTTGATGATGTTTTGATCCCCATGCTTAAAAAAACCACTAAGGTTTTTGTAGTTGCTTTCGGTGCCATCTTAGTCGCTCACAGCTTGACTTTTGATGTCGCTAGCATTTTGGCCGGACTTGGAATTGGTGGGGTGGCCGTAGCACTTGCGGCCAAAGATACCATTTCAAATTTATTTGGTTCTGTTACTGTTATTATAGATCGTCCATTTCAAATCGGCGATTATGTCTCTCTCGAAAAAAATATTGAAGGAACTGTAGAGCAAGTGGGATTCAGAAGTACACGCCTCAGAACGCCTTATAATTCATTGGTCACACTTCCTAATAGTGTTCTCGCCAATATGGCGATTGATAATTATGGTATGAGACGAGTTCGCCGTTATAAAACTTTTTTGCAACTAGAGTACGCAACTCCGTTGGTCAAAATTGAAGAATACTGTGAACGCATCCGCTACCTTATTCAACTTAATCCAATTATTCAAAAAGAGAATGCCATCGTAACTCTTTTCGAAATGAATTCCAGTTCTCTGGATATAATGTTGATTGTCTTTTTTGTAACGGACGATTACAAAACCGAACTGGCCGAACGCCATAAGTTTATCTATGAGATTTTAAAACTTGCCGAACAAATTGAAGTGAAATTTGCTTATCCAACCCAGACTATTTTTTTAGAAAAAACAAAAAGTACCGAGATTGTTAATAACCTTTAAAAGTTGGCACCTTAAACAGAATTCAAAAGCTGTTTAGGGCCGCTAATTACCCGATTCTTTAAGAGTCGATCGTAATCTTTTTGGATTAAAGGATTTTCCCATATAATCGACTCAATCGCTCTCTTCTAAATTAACCATCCCAGAAGAGTAACGGTAGGAGTGAAGTCTATGCATATGACAAGAAATTCTACAAACATCGAGACAGCAAATCAGTATTCTTTTTGGAGTTATTGTTTCGCACTTGTTTCGGTTTTTGCCTTAGCTGATGTTGTTAGCGGAGGTTTAGTCAGAGAGTCTCTAGTGCTCCATAAAGTTGAATACGCTGTGACCTTTTTTGCTATGATTGCGACAGTTGGAGTTTACGCCTCAGATGGTCCCCCTGGAGTTCGTTTCGTGCGTTCTTATTCCCGTCACAAGTTATGAAGTAGTTCATTCATTTAAATCGACGATGATAAAAAAAGGGCCTTGTGTGGAAGGCCCTTTTTTTATTCACAGGATGTGATGTATGTTCGCGGGAGGCAGGAGCCGAAGCGAACGGTTTTCGCACCAAGGTTAACTATCTTTTTTTAATAACCCCCATCGTCGCCAAACTCGCCGAAGTCATCTTATAAAGAAGCCTCATCCCAACGTTGGCGTCCCATTCATTACTTTTGTCTTTTGGATTAGGAGCGACTTCCACCAAATCAAATCCAACCAGTTTTTTTCCACTACCAACCAACTCGTTAATAATTAACATCACTTCTTGATAATCCAGACCACCCGGCACCGGTGTTCCCGTATTAGGGCAAAAGCGTGGATCAAGTCCGTCGATATCAAAAGAAATATAAACATGCTCTGGCAAATGAGAGACGATTTCACGAGCGATCTTTTGAAAACTTTCACCGCTCATTTTTCTTCTTGCGATAGTTTGATCAAAGTACATTTCAATTTTTTTATTACCCTGTGTATAGAGAAATTCTTGTTCACAAAAATCGCGAATTCCCACTTGAACTAATTTAGAAACACCTGGAATTTTTTCCATCACGTTATGCATGATTGAAGCGTGAGAGTTTTCAAACCCCATATAAGCGATACGAGTGTCAGAGTGAGCATCGAAATGCAGAATGCCTAACTTAGGATATTTTTCAGCATAAGCTTTAATGGCGCCAAAAGGAGTGGCATGATCTCCACCAACGACGACTGAGATTTTATTTTTATCGAGGATAGATTTTGTTTCTTTATAAACTTCTTGGTTTAAGTCTTCACAAATCTGATTCACTTTTGCGAGATTTTTTTGTAATACTTTATTTTTTTTCATCGCTTCATCATCGGCATCAATGATTTTTTTTGCGAGGAGGCGCCCCTCCGTATTTAGTTTTTTAATCTTGGCGCTCTCCTTTTTCATAAAAAGACCGGCCTGATAAGCATCAACGAAGTCCAGGTCGAAAAAGTCAATTTGCTCACTGGCCCCTAAAATAGCGGACGGACCTTTAGACGTTCCGGCCTGGTAAGACGTGGTAACATCCCAAGGAACCGGAATATAAACGACTTGCGCTTCGCTTTCCTTAAAAGGAAGACCGTAGATGCCGTCTTTAGAAGTTGCTTTGGCATTAGGATCGATAATTGTTTTGCTCATAAAGTTCTCTTTTTTAGGTTTGCTTTCAAGTTCAAAATTTTCTTCAACTTAGCATATTGTTTTGCATAGGTAAATTCTATAGAGTTTATTGAATCTGTCGGAGGGGGGAACTGATTGGACGGGCAAATTCAGCTATGAAAAAACATCGCCGCTACTCGACTACTAAATTAGGAGGATATATCACTTATTCACTTATTTCCGATGAGCTTTCATCATCTGATGATAATAACGATGAAACATAACTAATCCATCTTCATACGGGGCCTGATATGGGCCCTGTTCTTCTCGGCCTTCGTCATACAATATTTTTCTTCCCGCAGCCAAACGCTCGCACATTTCTGCATCTTCGTCTGCTGTTTCAATATAAGCTGCTTCCGCTGCGTCTCTTAGCTCTGGATGATTTTCGATAACATCTTGGTGATGGAAAAAATCTATATGATTTACACAGGTATCAGGTCCCGTTGGGTGAACGGTACTAATGGCCATAAAGAGTGGGTACCATTCAATCATGATATTTGGATAATACATAATCAGGATTCCACCAAACTTTGGCAGAGTGCTTGGGTAGTACTCTAAAAACTTTTTAACCCATAGCTGATATTTTGGAGTTGTTTTATGATTTTCTAAAAAGTTTCGGTCTTTAAGTTTAAAGATTTGACTCGTGTAGTGTTCATGGTCAATCCAGCTGATACTTTTTAGCTCAACAAAGCCGGCAAAGCCAGGGTGGACAAAGGGCACATGATAATCTTCAGCAAAACCGTCAATATAGTTTTTCCAATTAAAATTGAGCTTATCGGTAAACGTCTTGGAGTAAACCATTTTTTCAATATTCATCTCTTCGATTAAGGCAAAATCCTTAAGCTCTTCGGTAAAGCTGCGCCTGCCGGTAAAAAGAAGATTGTGCCAATTTTCAAATGGAGCATGTTCGAGAGGATAGTCTTCCTTGGTGCCATTAAATAGTGGAGTGTTAGTGCAGGTACCATTGCCATCATAACTCCAGCAATGAAGTGGGCAAGTGATGTTTTGAGCATTTCCTGATCCTGAAATCATTTTTGCTTGGCGATGAGAACAAACATTTTCGATAAGATTAATTTTGCCGTTTTTTTTAGTTAAAATCTTTGCATCATGTAATCTTTCCACGACATGGTAATCGTCCTCTTTTTTAAGCCTAGATGTGGTGCCAATATAGTTCGCATTATCTTTAAAGAAACAGTCCATTTCTTTATCATAAACATCTATATCAAAATAATTCACGATCGGAATACCACTAGCAAGCTTCATAGGGCCCTCTGTGCTTGAGTCTGATCTTTGCAAAATGTGCAAACAGTATTGGCCACTAATTCTTTTTCTCGGTCAATCGTCGCAAGATGATATGAATCATGAAGGATAAGATTATCAAAAGTTGTAGAGGTTAGATTTGTTTTCATAAACTCAACACTCTTTATGCTTGAAACATCGTCTTCGAGCGGATGTATCGCAAAAACAGGAGTTGAGATTTTATGGAGATTTGCTCGGACAAAATTATTTAATAAATGCATTTGCCAAAAACTTCTAAAAGGGATTTTTGAATAATGAGTAGTAGAAGTATCGCTCATTTTTGAAGCAACCCATCTTCTAATTCTTTCATCTTTAATTCCGTAAGGCTCACCTTCTGGCAAATTGTAGGTGTAGTAGAACGGAGTGTAGCGAAAGAAGGTCATAAAGCGACCAAGATAAGGAAGGCTCCATCCATCGTAAAAAAGAGTCGTGGAAATTGGACTGATCGCGCGAACCTTGTCTCCAAATTTAATACCTAAATAAAGAGATAAAACTGCTCCCAAGCATAATCCAGACACCGAAACTGATTCATATTCTTTTGAAAGACGTTCAAAGTTTTGAGAGGCGGCTTCAGCAAAGACTTCCCATTTAATATATTTTAAATCGCTAAAATGAGTTCCGTGACCAGGAAGCAGTGGAACTTCGACATGAAATCCCTCTTCTTCTAATCTTTTTTTTAAATAGCTCATTTCCGCTAATCCGCCCCCTAAACCATGTAGAAGAAGTACTGCGTGACGTTTCTTTGAATTGATAAAGACCTCCGAGTGTCGGTAGATTATACAGCAGAAGTTTTTGAGAGGAGAAGCTAGGACACCATAGAGTTGCGAGATGTAATAGCTTTGTAATACAAAAAATAGCGTTTAACACGATTAAGAAGATTTTGACGGCAAGTTGAGTGATGTCGTATCTTTATTAAATGAATCCATGGTTAATTTTATTTTTTGCAATTACTGCTGAAGTTGTAGGCACAACTTCGATGAAACTCTCAAATGGTTTTACCAAAGCGGGTCCTATCGTGTTTGTCTTAATAGGTTATGGTCTTGCCCTCGTCTTACTGGCAAAATCAATGAAAGACATTCCGCTTGGAACTGCCTACGCCGTCTGGGCGGGATTTGGAACAATTTGTGCTGCTTTCGTTGGAAAGTTTTTATTCCATGAGCAACTTGGCTTACCCCAATTATTAGGAATGCTGCTCGTAATTGCAGGAATAGTTATTCTTCATTTATTTCAGGCCCATTAACTAGGCAGCTTGATAATAAAACAGGACCCACCGCCTTCTACCATTTCAACACCAACCGATCCATTATGAGCTTCTACAATAGATTTCACCAAGCTTAAACCAAGCCCGATCCCTTTTTCAGATCGGCTATTTTCTCCGCGATAAAGCCTTTTCCAAATATGGGGGATCTCTTCTTGATTAATCCCAATCCCTTGGTCACAAACGCGGATCACAGCTTGCTGATTGTGTTTATAATAAGACAAATGGATTTGGGTATGTTCTGGAGAGTATTTGATAGCGTTGTCTATAAGATTGGCCAGTGCTTGACGAATTTTCTTACGATCTACGAAAACCTTGAATTGGTCAATTTGAGAAGAGGGGTCGAGAATGATTTGAATTTCTTTTTGCTCGGCTACGATTTCATAAAGATCGATAATATCCTGGCAAATAGTTTGAAGACTAACTTCTTCTTTTTTTAAATTTTGAAGGCCGGACTCTACTTCAGTAATATCTGTCATCATTTTAAACTCAGAAAGAATTTCATCAATTCCTTCAACGCAATTTTCCATTACAACTCTGGCGTCTTTGTCGCCAATAATTTTCTTTTGTAAATTAACTTCGGCCAATCCACGTATACTCGTCAACGGAGTTCTTAATTCATGGGCCACTGTATCCAATGTTTGTCTCATGGCCTGGTTGGATATATTAATTCTATCGAGCATCTGATTAAATAGAATGGATAATTCTTGGAGTTCATCTTCGTTGCCACTAAGTGGAACACGCGCTTTCTCATCTCCTTTATTGATATTATTGAGAGTGTTTATAAGTCGGCGGACAGGCCTTAGGATTCTATTGGAGAGTAGAATTCCACCAATACCACCAAGAATCAAGGCGCAAAGAAGAACTTCGGCAAAAGTCCGTTCGAAGCGCTCTAACAGATCGTCCCGGTCATCCACTGCCTTACCAACCTGCAGATGTTCCCCATTGGGCATCTTGATAGAAAGAACTTCTAAGTCGTCGTCGCTACGCTTGGTCTTAATATAAAACCACTGTTCCCTAGATTTCTCTTTATCAGCTAAATTGTAGAGACCATGCTCAATTTCTTTTAAATTAAAAACTGCAGCTTGTCCTTGCGTATGAAAAAATGAAGTATTTTGATCATTCGTTTCAATGCGAATAAAAAAATCATTAATATTTTTAAAAGGATATTCAGGAGAGTGAACATATTCTGTTAAGGCAGTAACTCCACCTAATCGATAAATGGCATGGTACTCGTTGAATTTTGCCTCAAGTACCTGGTGATCTTTATCCTCTAGAGATTGTGAATAGAGAAAATAAAAGACCAGAAAAAGAAAGCATGAACTTATGATCAAAAGACCCAGATGCCATAGGGTCATTTTTACGCCGACTTGGCGAAAAATTTTTTTAATCTTGTTTAAGAACATAGCCAACGCCTCGATGGGTTTGAATAATTTTTTCATTAAAGTCTTTATCAACTTTATTACGAAGGCGACAAACCAACACATCTACTACGTTCGTTTGTGGATCAAAATCATAACCCCAAACTTTTTCTAAGATAAGTGCCTTAGTGATAACTCTTCCTGGATTTCTCATAAAATAATCCAAGAGAGAAAATTCTTTAACTTGTAATGAGATTTTTTTACCTTGGCGAAAAACTTCACGCTTTTCAAGATCCATCACTAAATCACCATAAGTAAGTTTGGTTTCTTCACCTGCGTTGGGGGCGGTGGTAGTGCTTCTTCTTATAAGGGCCTGAACGCGGGCAAGAAGCTCTGCGAATGCGAAGGGTTTTACAAGATAATCATCTCCGCCAAGTTGTAATCCTTGAACTCTTTCTTCGAGTGTTTTTTTGGCGCTTAAAATAAGAACAGGAGTTATAATTTTTTCAGATCTCATCGTGCTTAAAAGAGTGAGGCCATCCATTCTTGGAAGCATTACATCCAAAATAATAATATCGTATGAATTTTTTCTGAGTTTTTCGAGAGCTGCAAGCCCGTCGCTTGCTTGATCAACTTCAAAACCGGCCTCGTTTAAACCTAATTCTAAAAATTCAAGAATCTTTACATCATCTTCAATTACTAATGTTTTCATAATTTCTCACTGATAATTTTACTCTTTCATCATACTGAATCTGGAGCTGTAACACCAGTGAGCCACAAGGGAGAAAATGGAACTTTAGGGCCTGTAATGAATATATAATCTATTGCCGAAGCCTAGTGCAATCCTAATAAAGGTGAGGATTGTGATGCAGCAAATACTTAGAACTTTCATAAAGTCCTTTCGTCAAATTTTCCATTTCGCGGTACTTCTCAGGAAATTGGTCTTTCACATTTGCTGCAGGGTCAAGGTCAGTATGATGAACTAAACGACCTTGATTGTTATAGGGGATCAGTTCAAAGTAAAATTCTTTATCAATCAAAGTGATGTGATATGGAGCCGACCAATTATAAGAGAAAGCTGCACGATAACTATCAAATTTGGGATTAAATAGATCTCGTCCAAAACTTCGGGTTTTATAAGGAATACCAGCAAGGCCTGCGATGGTTGGCATAAGATCCATTTCAGAAGCAATTTTCGATTCGATGCCCGGTTTAATATATTTTGGCGAGTGAATAATTAGCGGAACATGAAATCCATTCGACAAAGATTTTTCCCAATTTTGAACATTCTTAGCATTATTGGCAGGAAGACTGTGATCGCCCAGAACTAAGAAAATAGTATTCTCGTACCATTTTTCTTTTTTTGCCATTTCAATAAATTTCCCCAGAGAGTGATCTTGAAGTCTCATGGCATTGTATTCTGCCATTGACTCAAAACCGTAATCGTGAATTTCTTTTTCAGAAATATCTTTTGTCGTAAGCGTTTTAAATCCATCACTGTCAGCAGGAATAGTGAAAGGACGATGAAAACCAGATGATTGAATAATGGTAAAAAAAGGTTTGTTTGCTCCTCTTGAGTTTAAAGCATCGGCAGCTTCTTTAAAAAGATTAAGATCCGAAATTCCCCAAACATCTACTCTCGGGCTTTTGTATGATCCTTCTTCAAATATATGGAGGCCTGGAATATTATAAGAAAGTATGCCTCGAATATTTCCCCAGTTGGCGCTGCCACCTAAAAAGTAATATTTTTCATAATCTTTGAATTCACCGATAACCGAATGCTGATTTACGATAAATGGATTTCTTGTACCTGTTTTTACTTTAGAAATGTCTGGAAGAGAAGTGATAGCTGCAAAAACCGATCGAGCAGTTGCGACTGTCGGAGTATAAAATTTTCTAAATAGTATGGATTCTTTTGCCAATTGATCGAGATTTGGAGTTGGATTAACCATTGAACCACCAAGGCCGGTTTTATAATACCCCATCGATTCCATGATGATGACAACGACATTAGGTTTATCTTTCTGTCTGTCGGTATTCCCGCCGAATTCACGGATAAATTTTAATCCTTTTTCATCATAGCCAGGTCCGTCCTTATTGACCCCTAAGAACTGTGCAACCAACGGGTAAGCTTGGTGAACTTTTTCTTCTTCGAAATCATTTGTTGTAAAGGAGTAGGTATCGCCAACATATAGTATTGGGTTCAAAGCAAGATTGGAGCTAAAGGTATCGGGGGACGCGAAGGCTTCAGACCAACGCAGAGGATACCATTTTAAACTTCCATAAATTCCAAGCGCAAAAACGATAAAAAAAGCAAAGTGGCTTACGAATTTATCTTTTTTGGTACCGGCGTGCCAAGCTTCAAGCTTTGGAGTAATTAGTGTCTTCATTAACCAATAAGCGAGAATTGTGAAGACAATAATGATCGTTAAAAAAAGAGGCCAAGGATAGGTTTCTCTAACCATTTCAAATGAGATCATTGGATTTTTTAAAAATTGAATAATCGTCGCGTTGACTCTTGATTTAAGATAAGCGAAATAACCTGCATCGGTTATATAAGTTAATGAAATAAGACCAAATAAAATAGTATAAAAAATATTATTAAAACCCATCTTATATGTAGTTTTAATCGGCAGATTAATGGAAATGAGAGCGGGAACCAAGAGTAAACAACTTAATCTTAAGTCAAAGCGAAACCCCATAATAAGGGCATTCCAAATCAATGATCCTGTCCCTGCACCAATATCTCGGTGATAATACGCTAAAAAGATCAGGCGAAATATAGTGTAAAAAATGATCTGCAATGCCAAAAGCGAATAAAGGAACTTTAGTTTTGGAGTGTTAAAAAATTTATTTTTCATACTAATTTATACGTTAAGATATTTGAAAAATAAATGAATTTCTAAAACCCCCCTGCGCCACAGGTCATTTAAATCAATTTTATAATGCTGTACTAGTCCCAATATCTCTTTGGTCGGCTACTGCATGAAAAATATTCTCTTGTTTAGAAACGGCCATCACATTACACGGCACAGGTCTTATCTCGAGGTTATAACCCATGCTCAGCAAATCAGTGATAACCTCTTTTGTGGGTCCAGGAGGATCAATGTCTAAAACATCTGGAAGCCATTGGTGATGATAGCGAATGGCCGCGACAGACTCATAAAGCGGAATTCTAAATTCAAGGTAATTGAGAATAGTTTGGGCCACACAGCTAATAATTCTTGTGCCGCCGGGAGCTCCTAAACTCAATACAGGAGACCCATCTTTAACAATAATAGTTGGAGTCATGCTGCTAAGTGGAGTTTTTCTTGGCATAATGGAATTGGCCTTGCCACCGATTGCTCCAAATAAATTAGATGCACCAACTTGAGCAGTAAAATCGTCCATCTCATTATTTAAAACAATTCCAGTATGAGGAACTACGATTGAAGCCCCCATATAGCCGTTAATGGTTTGAGTCGTTGCCACTGCATTGCCGGCGTTGTCCATGATAGAAAGGTGAGTGGTTTCTGTGTGCTCAAATATTGAGACATCACCAGCACTCACAACGCTAGATTTCCGAGCGCTATTTTTTGGAAATTCATTTCTTCGCATTTGGGCATACTCTTTTGAAATAAGAGTTGCGACTGGAATTTTCGTAAAATCGGGATCACCTAAATAATGAGCGCGATCAGCAAAAGCGGATTGTAGTGAAGAGGCGGCCAGATGGATAGAGCGAGTTGAGAATATTCCAAGGTCGTGGAGTGAATCTTTTTCTAGCATATTTAAAAATTGAATAACATGAATGCCACCAGAGCTCGGTGGCGGCATCGAATAAATTTCAAACCCTTTATAATCTCCTTTAAGAGGTGTTCGCCATTTAACTTGGTAAGAAGTTAAATCGCTAAGGCCTAACAATCCTTTTTCTTTTTTAAAGAGTGCGATGTATTCCTTTGCCACTTTTCCTTGATAAAATCCGGCCCTTCCCAATTTAGCAATCCGCTCTAAAGTATGAGCGAGATCTTTTTGAATGAGAATATGTCCTTCGGGGAAAGCTTTTAGTTTAGCATCGAGAAAAATTTTACTCGCCGCTGGATCATGACTTAAAATTTCTTCTTTTTGAAGAAGGGCCTTTGCCAGGCTTGGATAAATAGCAAAACCATTTGTTGCCAGATCTATTGCTGGTTTTAAAATACTCTTTCTTGAAAGATGACCAAATTTTTGATGAATTTCTAAAAGACCTGCAACTAAGCCTGGAACCGCAGAAGCAAGCACGCCATCAATAGAAAGATTAGGAACCACTTTTCCATCGGCACCGATAAACATATTTTCAAAAGATTTTAAGGGGGCCCTCTCTCTAAAATCGATGGCAAATATTTTTTTTGTTTTTCCTTCCCTGAACAGCATGAACCCACCTCCACCAATTCCAGTCGAGTGAGGTCTTTCTACTGCCAATGTAAAGGAAGCTGCAATGGCCGCATCAATTGCGTTTCCACCTTTTGAAAAAATTTCTTTAGCGGCTTTCGTTGCGAATATCCCTTGGGTCGCAATAGCATATTTTTCACCACTGGCTTCTGCCGATTTACGGTCCAAGTTGGCAGTGGCCGCTAAAATGACAGGGCTTAATTGGCCACTGATTTTTTGTCCTTTAATTTTTGATGGTGATTGACACTGAACCAGGAAAAAAGAAATAACCACGAGAAGAATATATTTTTTAAGATTTTGCATAAACATAATTATAATTTTCTTTTTTCAGCAAGAACATATGGAAGTAGCTCGTTTGCTAAAAAGAAAATATTGGCCCCAATTCCTTAGATAAATTGGCACCAGTGTCATAGATGACTAATATAGACAGTGCGTCTTCTCGTTGATATTACTCGACTAATCATTGGCATTAGCTTTGCTTTACCTCACCTCGTTGACTGCTTGTTAACAATCTTATTTTGATGGGGGAAAAGAAATGAAGGGATTAAAAGTTTTAATGGGTTTGATGGTTGTTTCACTAATGTCTACTTCGTGTGTATCACTAAATGGACAACTAGATGTTAAACAGATGATGGCCGCTAAAAAGAAGTCGGGATTCCTGCATTTAAAAACAACCGAAATTCAAATCCGGCCAGATCTTTACAGTGCTGAATTAAAAATCAATAGCGATAAAAGTTATTCTTTAAAGCTTGCAGGTCATGACAATATTTTAATTCCAATTAAAAGTAGCAAAGACCTAAATATTCCATCAAATGGTCATGTGGCAATTTCTCATAACGATATCAATCAGCCATTTGATATACAGGGTGAGATTACAACTGATATCAATGATTCAGAACGTAGTGATGTAATTGAAGACTGTACATTTACCATTACAGAAAATCATTGCCAGAAAATTTGTGACAGGCCAGAGGCATGCTCGATTGTGTGTAAGGATGAACAAGTAACAATAAATGGTCGCCACGAAGTGGTTTTTCACTACAGAACCACTCAACGTGATTTGAACATGCATTTTTTAAAGGCCGACAAACCAGAAGTTCTTGCTAGCTTTCATGGAAGTGATACTCAAAATGAGCGCATTACTGACTACTCGGGAGTTTGTAGATAATAGGTTTTTTAAAAACGTAAATTGACTCCCGGACTTGTAAAATTATCGAGTCTATCAGATAAATTCTGCTCAAATTCATCTTTTGATATTTGAGCAGATTCATAAAATTTAGATTTTTTTATTTCTAAGACTAAATCAAAAGGCATATGAGCTTCTAATGATCTCAGCCCATCAGGTAAACTATTTATCAAGCCTCTAAAAGCTCTCGCATAACCAAAGGCCTGATCCTGGCGTTTATGGCCTTCAAAAAAAGCACTGATGATCTCTGCTTTTTCAAGGAGAGTGAGATGTGGATCTGTACCTAAAACTTCACCCCATGTATCCATAAAAGGTCCCACTGGAACTAGGTATTTTTCTGAATTGCGCAAGCACTTAGCTTGGCGCAAAGACATATGACGGTGGTTTTCGACTGAGAGGAATTCCTTATTCACAAGACCTGCATAGACAAGAATTGGTGAATGGGCCTCGTTTAATTTATGCCCCAATTTGTAAATGCGTTGTCGGAAAGGATCATCTTCACTCATCTGCCATTGATCAACAACTCGATCAAGGTCGCCAAAATTATGGGCCATCAAGGCACATGAACGAAGAAAATTTATATGGTCTCTTTTCTCTCTGAGTTCTAGCAGAAGTTTTTCTTCCTTAACGGCTTCAGCAACAATCACCTCGGCCATAACGGCCGCCAGTGCCAGTCGTTTATTTTTCAGCAAAGCACAATAGGCTCCGATCGCAACACTCAACCAGGTTCCTTCATGAGTACTCATGACCTGATTGCTGGTGAGATTATAAGATTTGCGGTTTGTGACTTGTGAATAATCCCAAGTCCAAGAAGCAATTGTAAGTTTGGCCATTTTTTCAATATGTTTGCCAATTTCTCCGTGTCTCCAAAGACCTTCACGAATTTGATTATCGACGTCGGTGGGAACAAAAGTTCCCGCAGTGCTCCAGTGGGCGGCCATGCAAATATGAAAGTATTCAGAAAGATCAATATTTTTGAGCAGATGTAAATTCTTTTTATAGAACACAAGCTTTGCCAAAAAGGCGCGATCGGGACCTGTTGTATCGAGTGCGCCTTTGAATAAAAAAGGAGCAGTATTTTCGACATGTTTCAATAAAATATTTGGAGCAATACCGTTTAAGGTTAGACCCGATTGTAGTTGTTTTTTTGCCATGATTTCAAATTTTACACCTTCTGAGGTCAAAAGTGAAATAGCTAACAAAGAAATTTTAAAAAATAAGGTAAACGGTATTTGATCTGCTCATCAATTGAATATCTCCCGGCACCCGTAAAAATCAAAGAC
The DNA here is from genome assembly GCA_028710485.1 of Bacteriovorax sp. Taxonomy (GTDB): domain Bacteria; phylum Bdellovibrionota; class Bacteriovoracia; order Bacteriovoracales; family Bacteriovoracaceae; genus Bacteriovorax. The sequence continues at coordinate 17,824 of JAQTTZ010000051.1, forward strand.
AAGAAAACCGATCCATAAAGCAGAGAATATTCCTTAAAGGGCGACATTACGACTTTATACTCTGGCAGAGCACTTGGAATCCACAGTGGATAGAAAGTATTAGTTGCAATGGCAATAAGCGCGACTAAGGTCATGGTCAAGATCAAGCAAAAAGCTGAAAAACGGGTAAAGAGTCCAAAGACAATAAAGAGGGAAGCAATGCCTTGAGTACAGGCCATTGTAAAATGACTTAGAACAGGTGACATCCCGAAGATTGGAAGGAAATGTGTAGCAGCTTCTGTACCGATCTCGGAAAGCTTGGCCATACCATGATTAATAAATAGCATGAGTCCAATTGTAAATCTTAAAATAAGTAACCCAAGGTCTATTGATTTATGATAATTCATTTAAGTCTCTTATAGTTAAATTTTTTATGAAATATTTTTTTTCACAACATCGATAAGAGTCTCAAGATCCAGTGGCTTCTTTAAACATTCCTTAAAATTTAATTTCTCAATATTTTCGTATTTGCCGGCAGCAGACAGAATAATTGTTGGGATATTTGCAATTCGTGGATCTTGGAGTTGAGCTTCTCTAAATTCATACCCATTCATTTGAGGCATCATGATATCTAGGAGAATAAGGGATGGAGTCTTTTCAGCAGTCGTTAAATAGTCCAGAGCTTCTTTCCCATTAAATGTACATTTTACTTTGTACTTTTCTTCTTCCAAAATAGATTGTATGGCCTCACTGATATCAAGATCGTCTTCTACTAGCAAAATGTACTGATCTAAACCCATGTCTTACCCCTCAAAAGCAATTCTACAGTAAAGCCAAGAAAAGAAAATAAAGAAGGGACTAATAAATATTTATATATTTATTATGAATAGTTAATGCTGTTAATTCTAAAGATCTCTTAAGTTTAAATGAGAATCATATTTGGTACTCTCATAAAGGAGATTGGGCCATATATTTGTCATATATAAAGAGCTAACAAAATGCAAAAACCATTACATGTTAAAAAAACAACTCATTTTCCAATCTTGGGATGGGCGGTTTTAATCTTAGGGATCTTACTGACATTCACTTCAAGTTTAAAAGATTATAGAGCTTTAGAAATTCAAAAAAAATTATCTTTTGAATCGGAAGTTTTAAGTATTCAATTAAAAATAAAAAGCAAATTGGAAAGCTATGAGAACAATTTATTACAAACTCGTGCCTATCTAATGAACAATAACAAGATCACTCGAAATCAATTTCATAAATATGTTCAAGAAATTAATCTGGTGGAAAAATACCCAGGAATTCAAGGATTAGGTTACACCTTAAAAATAAATCCTAAGGACCTCAAGTCTCATATCGCTGAAATACAAAAGTCAGGGATCAAGGGATACAAAGTTTGGCCTGAAACTCCGAGAGATACCTATTATTCAATTGTCTATCTAGAGCCATTTGATAGGCGAAACCAAAGGACAATCGGATTTGATATGTTTACAGAACCCATTAGGCGTGAAGCAATGGAGAAGGCCCGTGATACAGGACTGCCTAAAATAACCAAGAAATTATTCCTGATGCAAGAAGTTGAAAATGATCGTCAACTGGGACTTATTCTTTTTCTTCCAATATATAAACCTGGAGCAGATATTTCGACTAGAGAGCTTAGGCAAAAGGCCCTTACTGGATTCGTCTCCAGTATCTTTCGTGCAAAGGATCTATTCAATTCTATTTTTGCAGACTCTAAACTCAATGTGGATTTTGAGATTTATGATAGCATGACAATTGGTGACAACAATTTGCTATATGACTATAATAATAAAATACCTCCCTTTTATAAAAAAAAATTCAAGCCTGCTTTATTAAAAACAAAGTTATTAGAATTTAGCGGACAGACCTTCACCATTTTAATAAATCCCAGGCCTTTATTTCAAAAAGAAAGAAGATATTCTTATCTTTGGATTTTCTTTGGAGGACTTTTTGTTACTTTCCTAATTACTTGGATTATTGTTTCAACTAAAAGGCAAACAGAGGATCTCCTTAAAACTCAAAAAAGCTCTAAGGGAAGCAGTGATGATACGAGATGAGTTTTTATCGATAGCTTCTCACGAGTTAAGAACACCTATGACAACATTGAAACTTCAGTCCCAGATATTAAAAAAAAAGATCAGTAAGTCAGATGACTTAAACGCTCATAGAGTAAAAATGGAATTAATTATGAATCAAATTATAGAGCAGGTTACTTCTCTTAATCGATTGGTTGAAGATATGTTGGATATCGCCAGACTTCGCTCTGGAAATTTTAAAATAGAAGTCGCGGAAATAAATTTAGCAGATCTTATTCATGAATCAGTTATAAATTTAGCAGAGCAAGTGACTTTAGCGGGCTATCCACCTCTGATCATCGAAATCACGGGAAATTTAAAAGGGAGATGGGACAAAATGAGAATAGGTCAGGTCATAACCAATATTTTAATGAATGCTATAAGATACGGAAAACAAAAAACAATAATAATTAAAGCCGAAGAACTTTCTGTCTCTGTAAAAAATTCTATTATTGACCAAGGTATTGGCATATCAGAAGAAGATATAGAAAGAATTTTTGAAAAATTTGAAAGAGCGACTTCTTCCAACCAGTCCAATGGTCTTGGTTTAGGATTATTTATTTCAAAGCAAATTATAAATGCTCATAAGGGAAAAATTTGGGTTGAAAGCAAGTTGAACGAAGGTTCAATTTTCTGCTTTGAGATTCCTAAAAATTAAGAACAGAATATTGTGATTACAATAAATACATTTTTAACTGATCAACATATTCTTTATTGCTCGCATTTTTTGCCTCCGGTAGATCAAGCGCCTTGGAAGCTGTCGCAATCGATTCCTCTTTGAGATTCATTTCCTTTTGGACTTGTGCTAAAAGAACATAACTCCAGAACAGATAGTGACCACTTAATTTCACTGCCAGTTCTGCAATAGGTAGCGCTTTGGCATAATTTTTTTCTTTAAGATAATATCTTGCAAGTTTTCGAGGATACAGATCAGAACTTGGATTTTGCTCCATCAATTTGGAGTACCAACTTTCAACCTCCGAATTCATTTTTGCTGTTTTCATATAATCAATGGCAAGAAGGACTTCTCCGGTTCTATTGGCCGATAATGGATGCGTTGAAATTTTTTTTTGAAGCATTAAAATAGCTGCCAACTCTGATGGTTTTTCTTTTAGTAGTTGGTAAGTGTCCACTAGTTTTGAATAAAGTTCTTCCGATTCGAAATTGGTAAAAAGTCCTTGTGCTGTTTCGTTAAAGATCTTTTTTTGCAATTTTTTATCGTCAATAATTTTGTTGATTAAAAGTATATTTTCTTGAAGTAGCACTTTTGCTTCCGTCGTTGATTCCGTAGTGTTTTGAGCTTGATGGGATTTTGCCAATTCATTTCGCCAAACAATAGAATCATAACTTTCTGGATATTTCGCAATGTATTTTTTATAAGAATCCAAAAGGTTTTTAGAGTTGTCTCTCTCTTCAACATAAATTTCTGCTGACGCTGAAAAAAGACTGTTCTCATTCAATTTTTTAAACCAGCTAAGAGCTTCCTTATGATCGTACATATCATAAGCTCTCATTGCTAAATGCTTAATGGCTTCCTTGTTGCCATTGTTAGCTAGTACTAAGTACTCATCATAGCTCTTCGTTTTTTGAGTATTTTTTACTAATTTTTCAATATCGATAACGAGGTCTTTTGTTTCACGAAAATCAATGATTCTAGAAAGTTCAGTTCCATCAGAATTAATGATGATCATAGTTGGAATGACGGTGACTTTGTACTTATCATAGCTTTCTTTATTGTTGTCTAAGTCTCTGTTGAGAGTAACTTTGATGAAATTTTTTGTTTTATCTTGAAAATATTTCTTTCCAAAAACTTCTGTCTCTAGACGCAAACAGGCCGGGCACCAGGGGGCACTAAAATCCACAAATAAGAGTTTTTTATCCTTTTTTGCCTTTGCTTTTGCTGCTTCTAAATTATCAGTGATGAAATGATGATGGTTTAAAATGATTTTTCTTGCCGCAGAATTCTTTATTATTTCGAAATTTTTTACTGGCGGTGCGTGCAAAGTAAGTGAATTATTCTCAATGGAGTAATTCTCCTTATGCTGCTCACATGTAGTGTTTATATTATCGCAGATATAATATTCTAAAATTATTTCGCTGGCCTTTAATTCGTTAAGAGAAAAAATAAATTCATCATTATTTTTTTTGATAGGCATCATTTCTTTTTTTGAAGAAAGGTCGACTAGTTTTGCAGGGGCCTCTCTATTAAGGTGGAAACCTTCGTCTACCTTAATGATTAACCTTTGATCTTTTAATGATATTTTTACTTTCCCATCGGTAATTCTGGCCTGTACAAATGGAAGAGTAATTAATAGTAAACAGGCAATGAGTATAAGTTTTTTCATTTTGAGACCCTGGAAAACTGGTGAAAGGTATAGATTGATAATTATTATCTACTGTAGACAGAAATAATATCGTTTTAATCATTTTTTTCATTTTTCTAAATAATGCATAGTTTTTTGATATTATTTATCTTTCTTTTTTTATTATAAAAATAAGTTCTAGCTGCTGCCGTGTGCGAAGAAAGGGGATAGATATGTTGAAAAATTTAAAAAAAATAACCAATTTTAAAATTCTGGCAAAAGATTGCAGTGATGCGTTTGGAAGAGTTAAAGACATTTATTTTGACGATGAAAAATGGGGAGTAAGATATTTGGTTGTGGACACCGGAAGATGGCTTTCAGAAAGTCTGACCCTGGTCTCACCTTATAACGTGATTGAAGTGGATTGGGATGAAGGCATAGTCTGGGTTAATTTAACGAAGAGACAAATTGAAAATGGACCAAAGGCCGAATTAAATAAGCCGGTAACGCGACTTTACGAATCTCAATACAATAATTATTATGGCCTGCCTCATTACTGGGCAAGTGGTTTAGGATTAGAGATTGATGGCCTTTGGGCCGGTAGTTTTTATCCTCGTCGACCAGAGAGCCTAGGTAATTACAATGCCAGTATTGATTATGAATCACAAAAAGAGCAGCACCTACGATCAATGCTTGAAATTTTTGGTTATCATATCCAAGCAGTAGGGGATGACGATTTCGGATCAGTAACCGACTTTATTCTCGAAGAAAGCACATGGGCAATTCGCTATATAGTAATTGATACACATAAGTTTTGGCCTGGTGGAAAAAAGATACTTTTCTCACCATCTTGGGTCGAAAAGTTTGATTGGAATTCAAAAAAGTTAGTCACTAAATTTCATCGAAAGGTAATCGAGAGTTGTCCGGAGTACAATCCCGAAATACCAATTGAGAATATAATTGAAGAGAGTTTGTTTTCCCATTTTGGTAAAAGTGGGCATTGGAATTTAAAAGGGTGGGATTCAAAGGGTATTGATTACAGCTCTCATCATTTAAAATAGGCGGGGGGAAAAAAAATGGTAAAAATTAAAGTATCTAGCATTCTCCTTTGTACTGAGAGCACCAACAAAAGCACTATGCCAGTATTTAAAATAGCAGTTAATGAATTACTTAATTCACATTTCCACGAGGTGATTGCAGTTACAGGGCCACATAGAGTGCCGATGGAGCAAGAGTTAAAAGGTTTGCATGTTAAGAGCGTTCACAACAAATTTTATGAACGAGGATTACATTCATCTATAAAGGCAGGACTTATGAATATAGATCTGGATAGTGATTTTTTCGCTATCTGTTTAGCTAATCAACCATTGTTAAAAAGAAAAGATTATAACCAACTTATCGCTGCTGCAAAGTCCACAAATGAGGCACTTATCATATGCCCAACCTATCAAGGAAAGAGAGGTTATCCACTCTTTATTTCTAGTTTACTGATTCCTGAAATTCTGGATCATGAAGACACAAATCTTGGATGCTCTTATCTATTTGAACGTTATTCCAATAATGTTTCTTTAGTAGAAATGGATACTGACGCTTGTCTATTTGCTGCAGATCTACCTGAATTGGTTGAGAACGCCGCCCATCTGTAAAATTAGCGAAAGCATTTCTTTTTCGTTCTTAAGTTAATTTAATGTCAAGACGATAGGCCATATAGATAAACCTGTTAAGCCTTCGGATAGAAAAATGAAAATTTTAATTGTCGATGACGAAAGTGACATTTCTGAAATCATTGAATTTCTTGTTAAAGACAATTTTCCCGCTGAAACACAGACCTTGCTTGCCTCGAGTGGTAATGAAGCGATCAAAATTATTGGCGAGAATAAAGACATCGATATTTGTATCTGTGACCACAATATGGCCGATGGTATGGGGACAGACGTCTTAAAGTATTTAATCGAAGTGAAATCAAAAATTAAATTCGTTCTTTGCTCTACTGTTATTCCCAGCGATAAACCTCGCGAGTATCCATCTGAGTTTGTCTTTTCCAATCTCCAAAAACCCGATATTGGAAAAGGAGTAGAGTGCCTGTTTCATCTCGTAGAAAAAAGCTTACAAGTTAAAGCGAATATCCTTCCGGATGATTTTTTTCCGGTCACTATTCATGTGCTTTCTCTTATGGAGAAAATGCCGGCAGATATCTATATTCGCGTGTCGGATAATAAATTTATTAAATGTATTAATCGCTCGGAAAATTTCGGTCCAGCTGACAAAGATAAATATGTGCAAAAAGCCATCAGCGAGCTCTATATTAAAAAATGCGAGCAAAACGCTTCAATCAACGAGACTATCTTGGATACGGTTCGAAAGATCATGGACCGAAGAAATCTTCCCCTTAAAGACAGAATGAGTATTACTCATTCTCAATTAGTCGGACTTATTAAGTTTACGGGAATTACTCCTGAATTGGTGGAGACATCCAAAAAAAACATTCAGCAATCAGTGAACTTCATGATGAAATCTCCAATGGTTTCTGATTTTTGGATTGAGATGAATCTGCAGGGAGAATATCCTTCAAGACTCTATACATTGCACTCAATGCTCGCTTTTTTAGTCGTAAAGAAGCTGTTATGGCATTCTGAAGCTACTATATATAAGCTCACTCTCTCTTCATTCTTACAGGATATCTCGCTAGACTCTATTGCACTGATGGAAATTTGTGATTATCAGGAGTTCCTGGCAAAAGAATCGAGATTTAATAGAGCTGACGTGAAAAAATATAATGAACATCCTTTTAGGGCGTCTGAGATAGCTGTGGCCTTTAAAGAAATTCCCCCAGACATTGATCGCATTCTTCTTGAGCAACATGAAATGCCTGACGGCAACGGATTTCCAAGAAAATTAAATGCCAATCAATTAGGTCCACTTTCTTGTGTGTTTATTCTGACGGGAATTCTTGCCCGTCATGTGTTGAAA